>JASGCR010000209.1 GCA_030054015.1 Candidatus Symbiobacter sp.
TATCCCCCCCTTCTAAAGAAGGGGGGGTAAAGAGATTTTCGACTTATTTAGACTCGCCTAAAGAAGGGGGGGTCAATAAATTCTCGCCTTCTTCAGACCTTGCCTTAAAAACCTCGCAGAATAAGGGAGGGTGTGTTACCAATGGGCGATGGTGATCTTAACCCATTTGCGCATTGCCCTCGCTTTACTGACCCGCCTTGACCCCAGATGGTTGGGTTGGCAGGCCGCGGGCAATGCGTCGCCGCCCGCAAACCCCGCAAACCTGGTGCAATCCGCATGGGCTTTTCCGCTCATAGGCGGCCTGGTGGGGGGCGGGGCGGCGGCGATATGGTACCTGGCCAATTGGGTCGCCCTGCCGGTTGGGGTGGCGGCGGGCCTGGCAGTGCTGGCGGGCGTGATCCTCACTGGCGGCCTGCATGAAGATGGTCTGGCCGACACGGCCGATGGCATGTTTGGCCCGATGCAGCGCAGCATCCCGCAACGCCTTGCCATTATGCGCGACCCCCATTTGGGCAGTTTTGCCGTCATCGCCTTAGGTTTTTCCCTGATGCTGCGTGTGGCTTGTTTGGCGAGCCAGAGCCTATCCGCCGGAATCATCAGCTTGATCACCGCCCATATCGTCTCGCGCGCGGCCATGACGGGTTGTTTTATCCTGCCCCTGGCACGCAAAGATGGCATGGCGGCGGGATTCATGGCTGCGGATTCCCCAGAATCTAACCCTTCCTCTCGTCGCCGCGGCTGGCCGAGTATCTTAGCGGCGATGATGCTGGGCTTGGGCCTGATATTGGCCTTGTATGTTTGGGGATATTACCCTGGCGGCCAGTTATTGGTTCTCATCGCGGCGGTGGCGGGGGCGATGCTCGCGCTGGCTGGGTTGGCCAGGCGGCGATTGGGCGGCGCAACTGGCGATATTTATGGTGCCGCGCAACAACTCGGCGAAATCACGGTCATGATCCTATTATCGATACCCGCCGCGATGTGGACGTGTGCATCATGAATTTGCCGCTTTATTTGGTTCGTCATGGCGCGGTCAAGGATGGAGTTTGCGACGGGGAGGCCCGCTTGCCGGTACCAGACAGCGAACTTGACTCCCCCGCCGCGCCAGAGCAAACTCAGCCTTTGGCGATGGCGGTGGCGCAATTGCCGACAGGCGCATCCGACTATTATTGGGTCAGCTCGCCCATGCGCCGCGCCCGCCAATCGGCGGCGTTATTGGCCGCGCATTATCACCAAGCCCAGATTGCGGCGGGTTGTGCGACAGATTTTGCGGCGGGGTCGCCCATCGCACCGGCGATTCTGGCGGGCGGGGAAGAACAGGATTTTGGGGCCTGGTGCGGCCACAGCTGGTCTGAGATTGAGCGGAATTTTCCTACCCCATCGGCATTATTTTGGCAGGATGCTTGGCGACATGCCCCCCCCGATGGGGAATCATTCCAAGCCTGCAGCCGGCGCATCCGCGGCTGGTTTCGCCAAATTGCCTGTAATTGCCTCGCGGCCCAGGCCAAAGGCGCGGTGGTGATCAGCCATGCCGGCCCGATTCGCATCATTATGGCCGGGTTGCGGTCATGGCCGCCCGACCAGGCCCTGGCCCTCGATGCGAAACTGGCGCATTGGTCGGTGACGAGGCTGGATTTTTCGCCGCCTAAGATTATTTGCGACCCGCTTTGGCCGCAAGCTACGTAGCATTCCGGCATCGGAGTCACCATATGCGGGATTCGTTTGTCGAAATTTTGAAATAAGTGGTTTTTAGGATTCCCAAAAATGTTGCGTTCTCGCTTGCGTATTGTCGTGCATGATTTCCCCGCCCATGCTTTTCCCCTTGAGTTATCGCGCGAATTGGCGGCGCGTGGTCATATGGTGCTGCATCTTTATTGTCCGGATTTTCCCTCGCCGCACGGTCAAATTGCCGAGGACAAATCCAATGACAAGTTAATTATCGAGAAAATTGCGCTGCCGCCCAATTATCGCAAAAATGTCTCTTGGGGGCGATTCATGGCCGAGCGACGCTATGGCAAAGAATTGGCGGCGCGGGTGCGTGCCTTTCGTCCCGATACGATTTTGGCGGGCAACAGCCCGCTTGCGCCCCAAGCCGCCTTGCTTAAAGCCGCAAACTCGGTGCAGGCGGGTTTTGTCTTTTGGGTACAGGATTTTTACAGCCTGGCGATTGCGCAATATTTACAACGTAAATTCGGGTGGTTGGGGAAATTACCCGCCTGGGGCGTGAAATTATTCGAACGCCGATTATGGCGCAAAAGCGATGGCTTGATCGTGATTTCGGAAGATTTTACCCCCATTATCAAACAAGCGGGGGTCGAGCCCTCTCGCATCAAAGTCATTGAAAATTGGGCCCCGCTCAGTGAAATTACCACTTTGCCCAAAGACCAGGCCTGGGCCAAAAAACATAATATTTCCGCCAAACACATATTTTTATATGCCGGGACTTTGGGGTTGAAACATAATCCGGCCTTGCTGGTCGATTTGGCGCGCAGTCTGCAACAATATGACGATATGGTTTTGGTCGTGGCGAGCGAAGGCATTGGCCGCAAAATCTTGGAACATGAAAAGCAACATCAACGTTTGGATCGGCTTATCCTGATGGATTTCCAGCCAATCCAAGAATTGCCCGCCATGTTGGCATCGGCCTCGGTGTTGTTGGTCTTGCTTGAGGAAGATGCCGGGATATATTCCGTGCCGTCAAAAATATTATCCTATGCTTGCGCCGGTCGCCCGATTGTCGGTGCCGTGCCGGAAGCCAACCTGGCCGCACGGTTGGTCCGGCGGCAAAATATGGGCATTATTGCCTCGCCCAGTGATTCCCGCTTGTTCGTCAATGCCGCCTTGGCCCTGGTGCAAGACGAAAGCCTGGCGACGCAATTGGGCAAAAATGGACGCGAATTTGCCGAGGGGAATTTTGCCATTAAAAAAATCGCGGATCGTTTCGAGGCCGTCATTACCACTCATTCTAAATCAGTGGCGAAATCAGTGTCTAAGTCGGTGGGCAAATCGGGGGTCAAATCACGCCAACCAAATTGAGTCAAGGCCTGGAGCGGGCGAAAACGCTGTTTGTAATCCATTTTCGGCGACCCCTTTACCCAAAACCCCAAATAAAGATAATCTAACCCCGCCGCCTTAGCCCATACTGAGAGGCTTAGGATCATGTGATTGCCCAGCCCGCGTTGGGGCGCGGCCGGATCAAAAAAACTATAGACCAACGAGATGCTATGGGCGGCGCGGTCAAACAAACACACGGCCAGTAACCGCCCATTTTCATCACGCCATTCGGCCAATTGGCTGCTTACCGGACTGACTTCGACCATCATGGCCAAATCATCCATCGTCATTTCGGACATTTCGCCGCCTTGGTGGCGTTTGGCTTGATAGGTCCGGAACAAGCGATAATGCTCGGCAGTAATGCGGTTGTCCTTAAATTGTAAGGTCAGATTGCGATTGCGCCGCATCACCCGCCTTTGCGAGGCATTGGGCGCAAATTCCGCCAATCCAATGCGCACACTGACACAGGCGCGACAGGAACCACATTCGGGTTTCCAGGCCGTGTTTTGGGTGCGGCGAAAGCCATTTTGATTAAGCGCATCCAGCAACTCCGCCGAGATTCTCCGCCCCCCCAAACGCAAGACCCGTTTATATTCAATCCGTTGCGGCAGATACGGGCAAAGCTGTGGCCCCAGAATCAAAGGATTCCTGAGGTCATGCAGGAGCGCACGCGGAAAATCAATAAAAAATTTCATAGCGACGTCGTCATTCGTCCTACCGCGCCCCCAGGCGTATTATTCCCAAAAATGGGAGCGTCATTACCCGCCGCAAATGAGCAGCAAAAAGAGGAGCGTCATTACCCGCCGAAATATATCCGTGAAACGGATATATTTCGTGTCGGGTAATCCCCCAGGAGTATTAGAGCCTGTGCGAAAATTATTGTTGTCCAAAATCAAGAGGTTAGTGAAAACAAAAAACTCCTCATTCCCGCCGCGCCTGCTTTGGCGCGGCTGGGAACCCAGACGGGGGGTTAAAGGGGGGCGTAAGCCCCCCTTATAAAGATTCCGCATTGCTTTACTCATAGAAAAGAATATGCGGATTTATTTATGTGGAGGGCTTACGCCCCCCACACCCCCCGACTGGGTTCCCAGCCGCACCTAAAGGTGCGGCGGGAATGAGGGAGTGTTTTTTTAGCCATGGCTCGTCAAGTATATAGTTCCCCTTCTAAAGGAAAGTCCGAACAAGTCCCAGAAACAAAAGAAATGGCATTTGCGAGCGGGCGGCAGCCGCCGCGTAAATGAAAGCGGCGGCAACTTTATTTTGTCGCCGCTTTCACTTACGCGGCGACCCGCGAAGCAATCCAGTAGCATCCTGAAATTGCTAGATTTTTCTGGATTGCTTCGCGGCTTCGCCGCTCGCATATGTGGATGGCTCTCC
>JASGCR010000210.1 GCA_030054015.1 Candidatus Symbiobacter sp.
TTTTCTATCCCCCCCTTCCTAATCAGGAAGGGGGGGTCAGAGATTTTCTCGACTTGTTCAGACTTTCCTTAGGAAGGGGAGGTCAGATTCACTAAATGCCTGGGGGATTACCCGACAAATTTATGCCGCGATGCGGCATAAATTGCGGGTAATGACGCTCTCTTTTTTGACGCTCTACCCTCTACCCTCTTACCGCATAATAAGCAGCAAGGTTTTGTCATCATCGGTGCGGTCATTCACTTCGCGGCTATCGAGCAAATCGGCGAGGATTTTTTCCATTATGGGGCCGGGGCTGGCGGCGGTTTGGCTGCGCTGGCAATGGCGAAATTGGGCAAAAATCTTGGTGAAAAACGGGGCGTGGGGGGAGCGGCTTTGCTCGGACAATAACAGACGCTCTAACCCATCGCTGAACATCGCCAAGGCCGTGAGGGGATGGGGGTAAAATTCGATCTGCAAATGCTCGGCATAATCGTCTTCGGTGACAAAATAGGTGGTGTTGAGGAACGGCCCATGTTGCGGCCAATGCACACAATGCCATTCGGTTTCATGCGCATCCACCGCAACCACCGTCGCGCCATCGCCCAATTGCACAATCACCGCATCTTGCGGCCCCGCCACCACCAGCAACAAAGTCGCGGCATAATGGTTGAGCGGCGAGAGGGTTTGCTCGGCTTTGGCTTGCAAGTCCTGGCGCGCCTGCTCGATCCAGCCCAGAATCACCGCGCGGTCAATCTGCGCCGCCAGGGCCTGGCCGTGGTCTTGGTTGCCGTTGCCGCCGCCGCCCTGAGTACTCCCCTGGCCGCCCTGAGTACTCCCCTGCCCCCCCTGGGCAAAAAATTGCCGCATGGTTGAAAGCAGGCTCTCGCACAGGGTCTGTGAACCCGCCGCCGCGAAGGGAACGCTGCCCGCCCCATCCGACACCACCGCCAGCACGATCCCGCCCGCAACCTGGTCGTGGCCGCAATAATCCTCACAGCCCCGATTAAGGTAAATATGAGTCCGCCCGACCTGTTTGGCCGCCGCCACCTGCCAGCCCGCCTGGTTTTCACGCGGATTATCGGCTGGCGGCGCAGGGTCAGGCGCTGAAACCATGCCCGTCATCCCGCCACCGCCCATCCATCCGGTGCGGCAGGATTGGTCAAGGCGACATGCTCGCCCGGCCGCGACCGCGACACCGACGATAATGAATTGGACAACCAGGTAAACATGTCACCAAACCGCGTGCCTTTGAGTTGCAACGGCACCCGCACGGTCAAATCCCGCAAGACCTCGAAATTTGCCCCTTCCACCCCCACCGCGAAAAACATGAAATGCTTGGCATCTTCGCCGGCGCGAATGGCATCGGCGGCGGACTCCCAATCATCGGTCGGCTCGCCATCAGTGATCAGGAAAATCCAGGGACGGTAATAGGGGACGCCATTAATTTTATAAAGTTCTTTGCGCAGCCGCACCCGCTCAATCGCATCCAAGGCCGCCGCGCCTATCGGTGTGTCGCCCTCGGCAATTATGGCGGGCGGCACGAATTCATCAATCGTGGTGAAATCGCAATAAAGCGTCAAGGGGCCAAATCCCGTCACCGCCAATTCCACCCGCTTGGCCGCCAAACTATCCGCCAACAAGGCATAGCGGAAATTTTGCAGGGCGGTGTTGAGGGCGGCAATTTTATCCCCCGCCATCGAACTGGATTTATCCAGCACCAGCAAACACGGGCAGCGCGGTTCGGGATTATCGGCAAATTCCGCCGCCCCAAAGGGAAATTGTTCAAGCGAATTCATCTCTGTCCTATTCACTCATGCGGGTTAGAGTCATTATGGTCGCTATCTTAACGCCATTTTATGCTCTGATGCCAAAGGAATCCGCATTACCCGCTTAAAAAGCGAGCGTCAAAAGAAAGAGCGTCATTACCCGCAGATTTTTGCCGCGAAGCGGCATAAATCTGTCGGGTAATCCCCCAGGAGTATTGGAGAATAATACTCCTGGGGGATTACCCGACTCACAATATCCGTTGCACGGATATTGTGGCGGGTAATGACGCTCCTTTTTTGACGCTCTCTTTTTGGCAATAACCAGGCTCTAACGCAAAAAAAATCCTTATTGACAATAAGTAAATAATATGCAAATATCACGCGAACAAGAATAAGTTATCGCCTTGAATTAGGGTATAAATATGCTGCGCTCGGCCATAAATCGCAATCAAGACAAGACAATCGCGGTAATAGACCCAATCTATATTTCCATGCGTGACGGGACGCGGCTATCCGCACGGATTTGGGTACCCGAAGATGCGATAGGCTTTTTTGAAAACGGTGTGGAGACTTATCCGGTTTTGCTCGAAGCCTTGCCTTATCGTCGTCGTGATTCAACCTCTGATACCGATGAACCCAATCATGTGGCGTTCGCGCGGGCGGGTTATATCACGGTGCGGCTGGATTTCCGTGGCACCGCCGATTCCGAGGGCGGGCTTGAAGACGAACTCACCGCCAAAGAACAATGCGATGTGATCGAGGCCATTGAATATCTCTCAACCCAACCCTATTGCAACGGAGCGGTGGGCATGTTTGGCTATAGTTGGGGCGGCAATAACAGCCTTACCGCCGCCGCCAACCGCCCCGAAGCCTTGAAAGCCGTGATTTCGATTGATTCCATCGCCGACCGTTACCGCCAAGATATTCATTACAAAAATGGCGTGCCGCTCAAAGGCTCGGTCTATTGGGGGGCCTTGATGTTGGCATCGAGTTCGCGCCCGTGCGACCCCGATATTGTCGGCTACGATTGGCAGAAAATTTGGCGAGCCCGGTTAGAAAAAATCTTTTTCCAAACCCCGACCTGGAAATATCATTCCCGCCGCGATGCCTATTGGAAGCAAGGCTCGGTCGCCGAGAAATGGGATGATTGCTACGTGCCGGTGCTGGCGATTGGCGGTTGGGAAGATTGCTATCGTGACACCCCCGCCATCCTGGTCAATAATTGGCAAAGCGACGCCAAGGCCATTGTCGGCCCCTGGGGACATTTTTATCCTCATGTTGGGATGCCGGCCCCAACCTTTGATTTCCATGCCGAGGCGATTGCCTGGTGGGATTATTGGCTTAAAGGCAAGAAACATGCCCGCATTAATGTTAAAAAACTGCCCAGTTATCGGGCTTTTTTGATCCGAGCCGCCAAGCCCGAACCCATCCTCGGCGAATTTCGCTATCGCGGCGATTGGGTCGCGGTCGATAAATTGCCCAGCCGCAAGATAAAACCGCGATTTTTCTATCTCCACGCCGGAGAATTGGCGGATAAACCCGCAAGTTCCGGGTCGGTGGTGTTTTCCTCGCCGCAACATTGCGGTCAAGCCGTCGGCCATGAATTCCCCACCACGCGCGGCCAGTTTTCACGCGATCAACGCGTTGATGATGATCTGGCGTTGGTGTTTGAGAGCAATCCGATGCCGCGTGATCTGTCCATTTTGGGTAAACCCACTGTGACGCTGCGCCTGAATATTGACCAGCCTTATGGCAATATTGTTGCGCGTTTGGTTGATGTTCATCCCGATGGTACTTCTTATTTGGTATCATTTGGGGCGTTGAATCTGGCCTATCGCCGAGGCTTTGAAGAGGCTTTATTGTCGAATGGTACCGAATCGGTGCAGTTTGATCTCTTTGAATCCGGCTATGTGTTTGAAAAAGGCCATAAAATTAGATTATCGCTCAGCACGAGTTGTTTTCCGTTAATGATGCCGCCGCCATTTCCGGTGTCGGCGCGGATGGATTTGGCCGAATCATTTTTGGCATTGCCGGTGATTAGCCGTCCCAAAAAAATTGTGATGCCAGAAGCCGAGCCTAAATCGCTTTACGATGCCGGGTTTCATTACATGATTGGCCCGCAAGGGCCAGGCCTTGCCGAGTCAAAACATTATTTTGACGATGACGGCGTGTTTCATTGGTTGCGGCGCAATCGTTCGGACGGCGTCATTCATCCCGAACATAAAATGGAATCCCAAGAAGAATGCACCGATCATTGGCAGATTCATCCCGACGATCCGTTATCCATTATTGGTACCACCGAATTTGTGAATTGGACGTCTCGGGCCAAAGAAAATTCAACTCTTGGTATTGAATTCCGCAGTAAATCGGTTGGGAGATGCCGCTATCGCTGTGATGAGTATTATATTTATCTCGATGGCGAGGTCACGGTTTATTTGGATGGGAAAGAGTTTTTCCACAATCAGTGGTCGGAACAAATCGAACGCGATTTTTTCTAGCCGCGCGGCGGCCGCGATTCGTTTTTTCCATTGTGTTCGTTGCGCCGTTACGCGAAATTTTTTTTGGGATTGTTAAGGAAGGTTCGAATAACTGTCAAAATGATACCGCACTCCCAAAGAGCGTCAAAAAAGGGAGCGTCAAAAAAGGGAGCGTCAAAAAAGGGAGCGTCAAA
>JASGCR010000211.1 GCA_030054015.1 Candidatus Symbiobacter sp.
AGCTTAGCTGCGAAGCAGCTTAGCGAAACTTGGGGGGGTTGAGATGTTGAAAATATGTTAATAGAATCAACCTATTATACCAACCCCCCCAAGAAAAGCTTTGGCTCGTAAGCACTCGCCAAGCTTTTCTGTCCCCCCCTTCTAAAGAAGGGGGGGTCAGTACGACTTATTCAGGCCTTCCTTAGGGAACACGGGACATAAACATGAATTTTCCAGGCCACGGGGCATAAAAAGGGGGGGGAATGATATGGAGCATCTGAACCTCGGAACGCCCGCCAGCGAGCGCGGCAAAGAGCGCATCCCCCACCCCCGCGTAATTATTCACCGCCGGGCGGTGGAGCAAAGCCTGGCCGAATTATCGCCGGAACTTGCCGCCAGCGAACGCCGCCGCCTGCTGCTGGGCTGGTTAAAGCAAGCCTATAGCGCGGGCAGCGCAGAGATTCGCCGCCGCTTCGATGCGGTACACGCAGCCAAACCACGCTCAGATGTTTTGTCTGAATATAAAATGGCCGGGCAAAATGCGGCGGCGGGCACCGCCTATCTCATCGATCAAATTCTCCGCATTATTTACGACGAAGCCAGCCTGCATCTTTATCCCGCCGCCAATCCGACCGCCCAGGATCGCATGGCACTCATCGCGGTGGGGGGCTATGGGCGCGGCGAGATGGCCCCCTTTTCTGATATTGATCTCATGTTCTTATTGCCGTGGAAAGCGACGCCGCATTGCGAACAAATCATTGAGCATATGATTTATATGCTGTGGGATATGGGACTTAAACTGGGCCATGCGGTGCGCGGGATTGACCAATGTCTCCATCTGGCCCGCGGCGATGGCACCATACGCTCGGCTTTGTTGGATGCGCGTTATGTCTGGGGCGATGAACAAATTTATGACGATTTCCGCCGCCAATTGGCCCAGATGCTGCAAGAAGAGGGCAAAAATTTCGCCTATGACAAACTGACCGAGCGCAGCCGCCGCCATGAAAAAATGGATGATTCGCGTTACGTGCTGGAACCCAATATCAAAGAGGGCAAAGGCGGCCTCCGCGATGTGCAAACCCTGATCTGGGTGTCGCGTTTTGCTTGGCAAATCAACCAGGCGCGGGATTTGGCCGATCACGGCATTTTGACCGCCAGCGAAGCCAGGCGGCTCAGCACCGCCCATGAATTTCTGTGGAAATTACGCTTTCATTTGCATTATTTGGCCGGACGCGGCGATGAAAGGCTCAGTTTTGAACTGCAACCGGAATTGGCGCGGCGGCTCCATTTCAAGGATCGGCCGGGCGGCAAAGGCGTCGAACGCTTTATGAAATATTTTTTCCTGGTGGTGCGCTGGGTGGGCGAGATTGGACGGATGATCGAAGCCAATTTGCCGCAGGGGCAAAACCAAGCCGACATAAAGGCTTTGCCCAGCCCGCCCCCTCGTTCGCCCCCCCCTTCGACCGCAGGTACGATCCCAGGCACGACACCGGGTTCAACCCTGGGCGAGGTGTTTGCGCGGATAAAATTGCGCCGCCGCCCGGTCAGTGCTCCCGACCTCACGCCCTATCACTTGCGCGAATTGGGACTGAAACGTGACCAGGAGCAATGGCGGATTGACGATGCCACCAAATTCGCCGCCGCCGCCGTGAATATTTTGCGGATTTTTTATGTGGCGGGCGAAAATGGCGACAGCATTCACCCGACCGCCATGCGGGTGCTGCATCGGATGGTGCGGGATTTGCCGCCCGCCGCCATGACGGCCTGGCGTAACGATCCGGCGGCCAATCAAATCTTTGTCCAAACCCTGGTTTTGCGCCGGGCGCCTGATAAAATTCTGCGTTTAATGAATGATGCCGGGGTTCTCGGCAAATTTATTCCGGATTTTGCCCGTATCGTCGCGCAAATGCAGTATGACCGCTATCATGTCTTTACGGTTGATGAACATAGCATTTACGCCATCGGGATTCTAAGCCGGATCGAGCAGGGCGAATTGGCCGCAGAATTGCCGCTCGCCACCAGCATTATGCGCCAAGTCACCCTCCGCGAGGCCTTGTATGTGGCGGTGTTTTTACACGATATTGCCAAAGGCCGCCAAGGCGATCACTCGCTGCTGGGCGAGGCAGTGGCAATGGAATTAGGCCCGCGTTTTGGCCTCTTGCCCGAAGAAACCGAAACCGTGGCCTGGTTGGTGCGGCATCATTTGCTGATGAGCAACACCGCCCTGCGCCGCGATGTCCAAGACCCCAAAACGGTCAGCGATTTTGTCGCTTTGGTGCAATCGCCGCAACGTTTGAAGCTGCTTTTGGTGCTGACGGTGGTGGATATACGCGCGGTGGGGCCGAAAGTTTGGAATAATTGGAAAGCCAGCCTGCTCAGGCAACTTTATGGGGCGGCCTTGGAACTCATGACCGGCGAGGAATATAGCGACAGCACCGAACCCGGGCCGAAAGCCACCGCCATGGCGCAGGCTGTGCAAAATGCCCTGGTGGATTTTAGCGCGGAAGAATTTCGCAGCTATTGGGAGCTGGCCGTGGCCTCGCCCGCCTATATCGTGTCAACCCCCTTCGAGGCCTTGCAACGCCAAGCCCGTTTGATCAAACGCGCCAACGCCGCCCGCTCTCACCCGAGCGATGAGACGGCGGCGACCGACCCGCACGCCTGGATAGATTGGCACCAAGACAGCCAACGCGGCATCAGCGAAGTCACCATCTATACCGAGGATCAGGCCGGATTATTCGCCCGCCTGGCCGGGGCCTTTGCCGCCAGTGGCGCGACCATTATCGATGCCCGCATTTTTACCCTAAATAACGGTATGGTGCTGGATAATTTTGCCTTGCATTCGGCTGAGGGGGTGATGATTGATCGTCCCGCCACCATGAACCGCATTAACCAGCGCATCGAGCAAGCCTTGAGCCTTGGCCTCGACGCGCTTAAAATTGTGGTGGCCGAACAAAGCAAAACGCGCCAAAAATCGGCAATTTCTCATATTACCCCACGGGTTTTGATCGATAACAAAGCCAGCCGCACCCATAGCGTTATCGAAATTAATGGCGGCGATCGTCCGGGTTTGTTGTTTGATGTCTGTGCGCAATTGACCGAATTAAACCTGCGCATTGGCGCGGCTAAAATTGCCACTTATGGTGAAAGGGTGGTCGATGTCTTTTATCTCAAAGATATGTTTGGCTTGAAAATCGAAAATCCCGACCAAATTGACCATATCCGCCAAAATATTTTGGCGGTCTTGACTTAGGCGCAGCGAATAATTGGCAAAGCCACGGTTTTTGGCGTAATATACCGTCGCATGGGCGAAAATGATCAAAGCCGATCACAACAGGGCATGATGATGACCGATTTACGTGAACTTTACCAGGATATTATCCTTGACCACGCGCGGCATCCGCGCAATTTTGCCGCAAATGCCCAGGCAACCCACCAGGCGCATGGGCATAATCCGTTGTGCGGCGATACGGTGACGGTTTACCTTAAACTCGATGACCAGGGACGGGTGACCGCGGCGAATTTCCAGGGGCATGGCTGTGCGATTTCGCTGGCCTCGGCTTCTTTGATGACCGAGACGGTGCTGGGCAAAACCGGGGCGCAAATTGACGAACTTTTTGCCGATTTCCAAGCGCGGGTGACCGGCGGCAAAGACACCGCCCCGCCGCCGGAATTGGCCGATGATGCCGAACGCTTGGCCGCCTTGGTGGGGGTAAAAGCCTATCCCAGCCGCGTGAAATGCGCGGTTCTGCCCTGGCACGCGCTGCAATCCGCGCTGTCGGGCGGGGAATCCGGGGGCGGCGCATGAGCGATGATTTGGCACTCTCGCCCGCCTTGGCCGAGGCGGTGTTGGAGAAATTGCGCGGCGTGTTTGACCCGGAAATTCCGGTCAATATCGTCGAATTGGGGCTGATTTACGATTTGCGCCTGACCGCGCCGGGGGTTTTGGCCATTGACATGACCCTCACCGCCCCCAATTGTCCGGTGGCCGAGGAACTGCCCGAACAAGTCCGCCGCCAAGCCCTGGCGGTACCTGACCTCACCGATTGCCAGGTCAATTTGGTGTGGACCCCGCCCTGGACTCACGACCGCATGACCGAAGCCGCCCGCCTCGAATTGGGGATGTTTTAAAGGATTGATTAAGTCCTAAAAAAAGGAGCGTCATTACCCGCCAAACTGCAAGCGGGCTCCGCTTGCAGTTTGAGTCGGGTAATCCCCCAGGAGTTTTAAGGAATAGTATTCCTGGGGGATTACCCGACTGATTTATGCCGCTTCGCGGCAAAAATCTGCGGGTAATGACGCTCCCTTTTTTGACGCTCTTTTTTTTGACGCTCTTTAGTGAGCGGGGCGGAGAAAAAAGGAAGGGCGTCATTACCCGCCGGACTGCAAGCGGAAATCCGCTTGCAGTCCGAGTCGGGTA
>JASGCR010000212.1 GCA_030054015.1 Candidatus Symbiobacter sp.
AAGCTAGAATTTTTTGCTAAAAAAATTCTAGCTTTTCTTGGGGGGGTTGGTGTAACTTATTGATTCTGATTAGTTTTTCACCATCACCAACCCCACCAAGAAACTCTAATGCTCGCATTCGCTCGCATAGAGTTTCTATCCTCCCCTTCCTAAGCAGGAAGGGGAGGTCAGAACTTATAAATTTTACAGAAAGTTATGTCATGGCCGAAATTATTGGTGCCGCGTTATTGGCGCATGTTCCCACCATCATGTTACCGGAAAAAATCCGCCGCGAATTGAACGAGGGCGAGGATTTTAGCCTGGTGGCTGGCCTCAATCGCTTTAAGACCGAGGTGATGGAAAAATTGCGTCCCGATCTGGTGATTGTGTTTGACTCCCACTGGTTTACCACGGTCGAATTTGTCGTGGCCAGCCAAGCCCGTCGCCAGGGCAAATATACCAGCGAAGAATTGCCGCGCGGCATGAGCCAAATCCCCTATGATTTTCGCGGCGACCCTGACTTTGCCCAAGAATGGGCGGCAATGGCGGCATCGCACCAGACCTGGATCACGCCGATTGACGATCCCTATCTGCCCGTACATTATCCGACGATAAATTTGTTGAAATATTTGCAATATGGCGACGAGGCGTGGGTTTCCATCAGCTGCGCCCAAACCGGTGAGAGCGAGGATTTCTTGCGGGTGGGGCGGGCTTTGCGCCAGGCCGTAAAACAAACCCGCTTGCCCAGGCGGATCATGCTGTTGGCTTCGGGGGCCATGAGCCATAAATTCTGGTCGCTACAGCAATTGCGCCAACATGAATCCGCCGCCGCCAAGCATATTTTCAGCCGCGACCATGAACAAGCCGACCGCACCCGCTTGGCGTGGATGGAAAATGGGAATCATGCCGAGATATTAGCCACCATGCCGGAATTTTTGCGTTACAAACCCGAAGCCAATTTCGGCCATTATCTGATGATGGCGGCGGCGATGGGCGAGGGCAACTGGCGTGATCGCGGCATTTTATACAGCGATTATGAAAATTCGATTGGCACCGGCCAGGTGCATGTCTATTTCCCCCTGCAAGCAACCAGAATTTAATCGGATGGTGTCTCATGCGTGACTATCGAAGAATTTTATTGGGCGGCGTGGCCGCGACTGTCGAACGCGAGGGCGAGGAATTGGTGGCCGGCGATGGTCGTCGCTTGGCGATCAAAGACGCGATTCATTTGCCGCCCGTGCTGCCGAGCAAGATTATCTGTGTTCATTTGAACCATATAAGCCGCGTGCGTGAATTTCAGATTAAACTTGGAGACTCTCCGACCTATTTTCACAAACCCATATCGTCGCTCAATTCCCACCAGGGCGAGGTGGTGCGGCCAGAGGGCTGTCAATGGCTCAATTACGAGGGCGAGATTGCGATTGTGATTGGCAAAACCTGCCGCAACATCGCCCCCAGCGAGGCCGCCACTTACATTCGCGGTTACAGCATTGCCAATGATTATGGGCTGCATGATTTCCGCGACACCGATGCCGGTTCAATGTTGCGGGTCAAAGGCAGCGATACACTTTGTCCGATGGGGCCGGGCCTGGTCGAAGGCTGGGATTTCCGCCATAAATATCTCCGCACCTATGTCAATGGGGTGCTGAAACAAGACGGCAATACCGACGAAATGACCTGGGATATGAATTACCTGGTGGCCGATATTGCCCGCACCATCACGCTCGAGCCGGGCGATGTGTTGTTATCGGGTACGCCCGCCGGCTCGCGGTCGGTGGTGCCAGGCGATCTGGTTGAGGTCGAGGTTGAGGGCTTAGGGCGTCTGTCCAACCGCATTGTCGCTGGCCCCACCCCAATTCGCCGCGATGTCGGGGCGCAGCCCAGCTCGTCCGAAGAAGTGGTCTCCACTGCCAAGGGGGGAGATTGGGAATTTCGTGGCATTCGCCCACCGCGCCGCGGCAGTGAATAACGCGCCGCGGCAGTGAATAACTCATAACGCGGAAAGGAATGATCCCGTGACCCCAGAACCAAAAGGTTTTTTTTATCCCCGCACCGCATCGGGACAGGCCGGGTTATTGCCGCCGCCGCCGTGGCATTATGCGGGCGATTTGCTCACGGTGGAATACCGCACCGACCCGGCCTTGGTCGCGGCGTTATTGCCGTCCCCCCTAAGCCCGGCCCCTGACGATCCCGGCGCGGTGGCGGTGATTTGGGCCGATTGGCAATCTTGCGGCGAATCACGGGCAGAGATGCTCGACCCGGTGCGGGCGCAATATAAAGAATGTTTTGTCGTGGTGCGGTGTCAATTCCAAGGCAAAATTTTCTCGCGCTGTGTCTATATCTGGGTCGATAAAGATTTCGCCATGCTGCGCGGCATCCACCAGGGCTATCCCAAAAAAATGGGCAGCATCCATATGACCCGGCCGCATCCCTTTGCCCCGGCCCCGCAACTGGCGGCGGGGGGGCGGTTTGGCGCAACCCTGGCCGCCGCTGACCGCCGCCTCGCCGAATTGGTGGTTACCTTGGATCACGAGGTGGCGCAAAATGGCTTTGTCAATGGTCACCCCATGGCCCACCACCGTTATCTCCCCGCCATCAGCATCAGCAGCAAAAGCCCGCATGACGGCGATGTGTTTGCCGAACTGATCCAATCGGGGGGGGCCAAATTCACCGGCGGGCCAATTTGGGCGGCCACAATCGACCATTTCGCATTATTGCCGGCCCCTACCGAGCAATTGGCTGAGCTTGCCCCGCGCGAGTTTATCGGGGCCTATTATCGCCAAATCGGCGTGGTGTGGGATGGCGGCACGGTATTAGAAACCCTAGTCACGCCTTTGGCCTAGGCCGGAGCGGAGGAGGAAAGATATGACCAGTTTTATTGCCAAGGATGCGGGACAAATTGATTTGGCCGATCACGACAGTTTCACCCAGGGCGTGCCGTTTAATTATTTCGCCGAATTACGCCGCAACGACCCGATGCATTGGCAGGAAATGAAGGGCGGCAAGGGTTTTTGGTCGCTCACCCGCCATCAAGATATATTACAATGGAACCGAAATTATCAATTGCTCAGTTCGGCCCAGGGCATCCGCCTCGAAGATCAAAGCCACGAGGAATATATGGCCCGCCGTACTTTCCAAGAAACCGATCCGCCCGACCATACCCGCCTGCGGATGATTGTCAGCAAAGCCTTTTCGCGTCCGGTGGTGTTGGAATTTGAAGCGCAAATCCGCGCGATTTGCCAGGATATTATCCAAACGATTGCGGGCTTTGACGAAATTGATGGGGTGAAGCAAGTGGCGCGGCAATTGCCGATGCGCATGTTGGGGCAAATATTGGGCGCACCCGAACAAGATTTCGAGTGGTTGGTCGAAAAGGGTGACCAACTCATCGCCAACAGCGATCCCGAATTTACCCAGTTTGTGTTGGACAAGGCCAATACCGATGCCTATCGTTTTATGCCGTTTCGCTCGCCCGCCGGGCTTGAATTATTTGACTATGCCAAGCAATTAATGGCGAGCAAAGAAGCCAAAGGCGACGATAAAAGCATCCTGCATCTGGTCTTGCAACCCGATGACCAGGGCAACCGCATCACCCAGGAAGAATTTCGCAATTTCTTTTGTCTGTTGGTGGCGGCGGGCAATGACACCACCCGTTATTCCATCGCCGCATCGCTTTATGCCCTGGCCAATCGCCCGTCTTTGTTCGCGCAATTGCAGGAAAATTTGAAGATTGGGGTGGAAGGTAATCCATTTTGGGATCGTGCCGCCGATGAATTTATTCGCTGGGCTTCGCCGACCATGCATTTTCGCCGCACCGCCACCCAAGATTTCGAGCTGCATGGCAAAAAAGTGAAACAAGGCGACAAGGTTGTTTTTTGGTTTGTCGCCGGCAATCGGGATGAACAGGTTTTTGCCGATCCCTCCGAACTTGACCTCACCCGCGATCCCAATCCCCATATCGCGTTTGGCCAGGGCGGGCCGCATGTCTGTTTGGGCATGTGGCTGGCGCGGTTAGAGGTGCGGGTCTTGCTGCAAGAATGGGCGAAACATGTCGCCGAATTCGAGCAAGCCGCGCCGCACCAATATTTGCGGTCAAACTTTATTGGCGGCATCAAACATTTGCCGTTAAAGTTACGGGTAAGTATTTGAGGTAAGAGGTAAGAGCTAAGAGCTAAGAAGGAAGAGGCAAGAGGCAAGAAGGAAGGGCGTTATTACCCGCCGCAAAAAAGGGGCGAAAAAAAGGGAGCGTCATTACCCGCCGCAAAAAAGGGGCGAAAAAAAGGGAGCGTCATTACCCGCCAAAATATCCGTGCAACGGATATTTTGAGTCGGGTAATCCCCCAGGAGGATTATTCCCCAAAACTCCTGGGGGATTACCCGACTCAGCCTGCAAGCGGAAACCCGCTTGCAGGC
>JASGCR010000213.1:0-206 GCA_030054015.1 Candidatus Symbiobacter sp.
CTTCTAAAGAAGGGGGGGTAAAACTAGACTTATTCAGACCTTCCTTAAGGAAGGTTTGGACAAGTCAGTAGAGCGTCATTCCCCGCCCGTGACGTAAGTCACGGGTCGGGGGAAAGCCCCCAGGAGTTTTTGGGGAATAATACTCCTGGGGGATTACCCAACTCGCGCTGTCCGTTATCCACGGACAGCGCGGTGGGTAATGACGC
>JASGCR010000213.1:306-4375 GCA_030054015.1 Candidatus Symbiobacter sp.
TCACTTTTTTGACGCTCACTTTTTTGACGCTCACTTTTTTGACGCTCACTTTTTTGACGCTCACTTTTTTTTGACACTCACTTTTTTGACACTCACTTTTTTGACACTCACTTTTTTGACGCTCTTTCGTTAGCGCGGCATCACCCCCCCCAACAATTTTGGCAAGGAATGGCGCAAATGCGCGGCCATTTCGGGACGGGCGAGGGCAAAGGCAAGCGTGGCCTCGATAAATCCCACTTTGTCGCCACAGTCAAAACGACGCCCGTCAAACCGCATCCCGTGAAAGGGAATCTTGCCAATATAGTGCGCCAAGGCATCGGTCAATTGAATCTCGCCCCCGGCCCCGCGATTTTTGGCATCTAAGGCGGTAAAAATTGAGGGATCAAGGATATAGCGACCAATCACCGCCAAATTGGACGGGGCTGATGCCGGGTCCGGTTTTTCGACAATCCCGGCCACGGGTACCAAGGCATTGCGGTCAGACTCGCCCGCCGGTTGTTGCCCATAATCGATAATGCCGTAACGGTTGGTGTGTTGCGGCGGCACATCCATCACCGCCACCATCGCCCCGCCAGTATCTTGCCAAGCCTCGATCATTTGTTGCAAGCACGGCGTGTCGGCCTGGATCAGATCATCGGCCAATATCACGGCAAAGGGTTCATTGCCAATCAGCGGCATGGCGCACCACACCGCATGGCCCAGGCCCAGCGGTTCGGGTTGGCGGGTATAGGCGACTTTGCCTGGCGGTAAAATGGTGTCCTCGACCAAGCCCCACAAATCCAATTTGCCGCGGCCCAGCAAGGCATATTTCAATTCGGAATTGCTGTCAAAATGATCCTCGATGGCACTTTTGCCGCGCCCGGTGACAAAGATGAATTCTTCAATCCCGGCCGCGCGCGCCTCTTCGACCGCATATTGGATCAAGGGTTTATCCACCACGGGCAGCATTTCTTTGGGCATGGCTTTGGTGGCAGGCAGAAAGCGTGTGCCGAGGCCGCCAACGGGAAAGATAGCTTTTCTTACAAATTTTCGCATCATAACGCCCTAAGTTGAAGGGGAGTGTCTATCATATCTATCAAGTTTGTAAAACTTGGGTTAAAAATTGCGGTGGCGGTGCAAATATTGCAGCGAGAAACGTAATCTAAATCCAACGAAAGGTTGTGATAAATTTAAGTTTCGTGGGTGAATCTAAGGGCGGCGAGCAAGTTGCGCACTTCCTGGCGGCCGGAAACCTGCGCCATGGTTAAATTGATATTAAGGTGGGGACCCAAATCAAGCAAGGTCAGACCCTGGGGATAAAGTTCACGGAAGATCATGCGATCCCCCAGGCCAGGGATAAGGCGAAAGCCAATTTTTTTGGCGAGGGTTTCCAGGGCCGCCAAGACATTCTCGCGGTTGCTGCTGTGGGTGCCAGAAATGCGGTTGCGCATGACATACCATTCCAGGGCGGGTTTGCGCTGTTCGGCCCGTGACTTTCGGGCTTCCCACACCATTTCGGCGTAATGGCTGGCGCGTCCAACCGCCAGATTTTCGGGATCAACCTCGGCCAACACGGCAAAATCGACAAAACTTTCATTAAGTGGCGTGATCAAAATATCGGCCATGGCATGGGCGGCGCGGGACAGGATTGAATCGCTGCCCGGGCAGTCAATCAACACCACATCATGATCTGATTTAAGTTCGGTGATCGCGGCTTGCAAGGCGGCGACATCCTCGCTGGCTTCGGAGGGGACGCGATATTCGGTGGGCATCGGCAACACCAGGTCGCGCGGGGCATCAAACGCACGGCGATTGTCCAGATATTTACGCAGCGACCCCTGGCGGAGGTCAAGGTCGATCACCGCCACACTTAGACCTTCCTGCATGAGGGCGACCACCAGATGCATCGCGGTGGTCGATTTGCCGGTACCGCCTTTTTCATTGCCGAGTACCAGGATTTTGTGGTTTTCTGGAGCAAGTTTAGCAGGGATTTTGCTGTCGTTATCTGGCATGATCTCTCCGCAGGGCATAAGCAGGCCTAAAATGGTTAAGGCCAAATGCCGGATTACTATAAACCGTTAATCTTGCTATGATCAAGAAACGATACGATGATTCTAAGGAAATATGATGAGTGTTCAGAATGACCAGGCCGCGTCACTGGCCCTGCAAACCGCGAAAATCTTGTTGGAAATTGAGGCGATCAGCATCCGCCCGCAGCAACCCTTTACCCTGACATCGGGTCGCCTGGCTCCGGTTTATGTCGATTGCCGCAAAATAATTTCTTATCCCCGCGCCCGCCGGGCGATTATCGATGCCGCCTTTGCCACCATCACCCGCGAGGCCGGGTTCGAGGCGTTTGATGCCATTGCCGGGGGGGAGACGGCGGGGATACCCTATGCCGCCTGGCTCGCCGATAAATTTAACCTGCCCATGCTGTATGTGCGCAAAAAACCCAAAGGCTTTGGCCGCAATGCCCAGATCGAGGGGAGTTTCCCCGAAGGCGCGCGCGTGTTGCTGGTCGAGGATTTATCCACCGATGGCAAATCGAAAGAGGTTTTTGTCAAGGCCCTGCGCGAGGCCGGGGCGGTGGTGGATCAGATTTTCGTGGTGTTTCATAATTTTATGCCCAAAGATGCGACAAACAGTCGCAGATCGTCGGCGATGACCGATTTGGGCGCGACCCTGCATCCTTTGGCGAATTGGCATGACGTGTTTGCGGTGATGGAGCATGATATAAATCTTGGGAGCCCGCGTTGGCAAGCCAGCGATGTCTCGACCTTAAAAACCTATTTGTCCGACCCCGAAGCCTGGTCAGAGCGGGAGAAGGGGAAAATTTAAAAGCGAATGCGTTTCTGCCATTCCATCAGATATGGGCAATATTCGGTCAAGCAATAATTGGTCTTGTTTGAATAGGATTGACTGCGTAAGGCTTTGGGGTTATATTTCTATACAACTATACAATTTGTATCAGCGAAACGCGTGTGGCAGCCATGAGGTTTAATTATGAGCCCATTTAACCCTAAAGCCAAAAATTCTAAAAATGCCAAGAATTCGCCAACCAAGCCTACAAAAAATGCGATTAAGTCAGAGCAGAAATCGCACAATCAACACAAAGTTGCGGCGAATGAAGTCGCCAAATCTTTATTAGATATAGGGGCAATTAGTATTCGCCCTAATGAACCTTTTACACTTACGTCGAAACGATTGTCGCCAGTTTACGTTGATTGCCGTAAGATTCTATCCCACCCTGTTACACGTGAGTTAATTATCGATCAAGCCTTTGCATTGCTTGAAAGTGCTATAAAGACAGAGGGTTATGACGTCATTGCCGGTGGCGAAACGGGGGGGATTCCTTTTGCCGCTTTGCTCGCACATAAATTCAAACTGCCGATGGTCTATGTGCGCAAAAGGCCCAAAGGTGTTGGTCGCAAAGTTCAGGTCGAGGGAACTCTTCATAATGGGGCGCGGGTCTTGCTGGTTGAGGATTTATACACCAATGGCAAGAGCAAGAAAGTATTTGTCAAGGCACTGCGTGATGCTGGGGCGACGGTTAAACATGTGTTCGTCGTGTTTTACAATGAATTAACCCCATTGCCTGAAAAAATGGGTTTGGACCAACCTCGTGAACCAATTCCCATGAATAAATTAGAAGTCAAGGTTCACTCGCTTGCAAATTGGGTTGATATGCTCAGCATACTGGATGGGGAACGTAAAAATTACTTTCCTCACTTGACAGACGAGGAATACGATGAATTTAAAAACTATTTAAATGATCCCGAAGCATGGTCTGATAAAGCAAAAACACAACCTGCTTTTGTTTTAGAGGGACATGTCTGACACAGTATCCAAGAGCCTGACCCAAATTTATCAGAGGTTGAGTAGAATTGTCATCACCTGCCGCTTGCGTTAGCAAGCGCGGCGGGTGAAGACGCAGTTGCTCTACGTTTGATAATTTTGGATCCGCCTTTTAGGGAAGGTCTGAAAAAGTCGAAAATTTATTTATCCCCCCTTCTAAACGATACTCCGAACAAGTCGCAAAAACAAAAGAAATGGCATTTGCGAGCGGTTGCATCGCAACCGCGAAGCAATC
>JASGCR010000214.1:0-3743 GCA_030054015.1 Candidatus Symbiobacter sp.
CCGCCAAGCGGAGGTTTCCCCCCCTTCTAAAGAAGGGGGGGTAAAACTAGACTTAATCAGACCTTCCTTAGGAAGGGGGGTCTAAAAGACTTACTCAGACTTTCCCTTGGGAAGGTCGCCTTTATCCTCCGCAGGCGGGCGAGAATCCTCCGCCCGCTCCTGCTGCTGCTGTTTGCGGCGCAACAGATTCTGGCGCAATTCCGCCGCCCGTCGCGCCGCGGATGCGGCATTGGGTTTGGTCATTTTTTCGCCTTTGGTTTCGCTTTGGCGGGAGGTTTGGGTTTTGCCGCGGCCGGGGTTACCGCCTGAGCCGCCTGAGCCGTCGCCTGAGAAGCCGCCTCTGAAGCCGCCGCCGCTTTCGGCGCGGGGGACTGCGGCGCGGGGGACTCATCGAGCAACCGCAGCTGCACATAAGAACCGGGCGCGGCTTCGATGGCTTTCAGGCCGCCCGTGCCGGGGATGCGGGCTGGCACCTGGCCGCCGCTAAATTCGGCCAGGAAATTCGCCCATTCTCCCCACCACGACCCTGGCTGCATGACCGCCGATTCCAACCAGGCATCGGCGGTGGCGGTGGCGGTGACGGCCAGGGTTTTATTCGTCCAATATTGATATTTATTGGCGGCGGGAGGATTCACGATGCCGGCAATATGTCCCGATCCCGACAGGACAAAAATCGGCGGACGACCAAATAATTTGCCGCCGTCAAAGGTCGATTTCCACGGCGCAATGTGATCCTCACGCGTCGAGACCATCATGATCGGCAGATCGACGGTACCCAAATTAATCGGCACGTTTTTAAGAGTAATTCCGCCCGGTTTCGCCAGATTATTCTGTAGATACATGTTGCGCAGATAGAAACTATGCATCGCCGCCGGCATCCGCGTCGAATCCGAATTCCAATACAGCAAATCAAACGGGAACGGGTCTTTGCCGAGCAGATAATTATTGACCACAAACGACCAGATCAAATCATTGTCGCGCAGCATGTTAAAGGTCATGGCCATTGATTGGCCTTCGAGATAGCCGGTTTTATTCATGCGGGTTTCCAGGTCTTGCAATTGCTGTTCATCGATAAAGACCGATAATTCGCCCGCCTCGGTAAAATCGAGCAAAGTGGTCAAAAACGTCGCCGATTTCACCCGCGCATCGCCCTTGGATTTAAGCCAGGCCAGGGTACAAGCCAATAAGGTCCCGCCCAAACAATAGCCCAAAATATTAAATTCTTTTTCGCCGGTGGCCTGGGTGATGGCATCCATGGCGGCAACCGGCCCCTCGATCATATAATCCTCGAATGATTTATGGGCAAGGCTGGCATCAGGATTGACCCAGGAAATCATAAACACGGTTTGCCCCTGTTCGACCGCCCATTTGACCAGCGAATTTTTGCTCGCCAGATCGAGAATATAATATTTATTGATCCAGGGCGGAATGATTAACAAAGGCCGCCTGGCGACATTGGCGGTGGTGGGGGCATATTGGATGAGTTGCATCAAATCATTTTGAAACACCACTTTACCGGGGCTTATGGCGACGTTTTCGCCGATCTTGAACGCGGTGGTGTCGGTCATGGAAATCGCCAATTGCCCCTTGCCCTTTTCCAAATCTTTGAGCAAATTGGCCAGGCCTTTGACCAGATTTTCACCGCCCGATTCGATGGTGGTACGCAATACTTCGGGGTTGGTCAGCACGAAATTGGTGGGAGCCATGGCATCGACAAATTGGCGGGTAAAGAAATCCAATTTGGCCTGGTTGTGTTTGTCGAGCCCGTCCGTGTCGCGGGCCTGGGCCTGCACCCAGCGGGCGGTCAGCAAATAAGATTGTTTGATGAAATCAAACAATAAATTCTCGCTCCAGGCGGCATCTTTGAAGCGGCGGTCATCTTTGGGCGGAGAGACCAAGGGTTCGGCTTTGTCGCCCATTAAGCGCAGCGTCGCGTTTTGCCACAAGGCCATGTAATCTTGCCACAAATTAAATTGGGCTTCGATCATTTTGCCGGGGTCTTTGGCGGCCTGGGTCGCCCATTCCATAAACGCCTGGCCGATATGCAGGGGATCGGTCATGCCCAATTCCGGTGTCACCGTCTGCGTACCATCGCCGGCGTGGGCGGCGTGCTGATTTTGCTGCCGCTTGAGAAAATCGGCCATCAGTTTCGAGGATTGTTCAGCGATTTTGCGCCAATTTTCCGTCCATTGCGGATCATTCATATTCATGTCTGCCTTAACCGTTTGGGGATTGCCAGGTTGGGGATTACCGGGTTGGGAGTTATTGGGCGCGGGAGAGCCTGGCTTGGCACCAGCAGCATCGGTTTGTTTCTGAACCATAAATTGTCTCTCCAAAATCCTGAGGGGCGAAGGGCTTGATCTTTTCCGTGACGTGACTTAAGGTTTGAAAGGAAAGTCCAAGTAAGTCCAAAAGTTACCCTCATTCCCGCCGCGCCGCCCAAGAGCGTTAAAAAAGAGAGCGTTAAAAAAGGGAGCGTCATTACCCACCGCAATATCCGTGCAACGGATATTGCGAGTTGGGTAATCCCCCAGGAGTTTTAAGGAACAAAACTCCTGGGGGATTACCCGACCGATTTATGCCGCTTCGCGGCAAAAATCTGCGGGTAATGACGCTCCTGTTTGAGGACTTACCCGCACTTTCGCTTAGCCTCGCCGTGAAGCGTGAAAGATGCCCTTCATACCTCTCAACCCAAAAATGACCGCATCGCCTTGACCAACTTGTTTATTACACCTCTCATTTTACTTGTGCAAAGAATTTTTGCGCCGAAGCTGCGGCACCTTGCCTGGCTTAGTCTGGCCCTGGCGGTGGGAGTGCTGGCGAGCGGCCCCAAAGCGGTCAAAGCGGATGAAATTTTACAGCCGTTTTTGGACATTGTCAGCAGTATTTTTGTCCTGCCGCCGGGCATGGCGGCAAAATTTGCCGCCGACCCGGTCTTGCAATATTACCAATTGGAGCGACAATCTAAAGCCCGCCAACCGAATTTGAGCCAGGTGCCACCACGTCCGGTCTTAAGCCCGGACGCGGCCACCCAAAAAGAAAAACAGGCGTTGCAACGGCAACATGATCAGTTATGGCAGGGACAGTCCCGCCAGGGCAGTCAAAACCAGGGCAGTCAAAACCAGGGCAGTCAAAACCAGGGCAGTCAAAACCAGGGCAACCAAAACCAGGGCAATCAGAACCAGGCCACCCCCCTCCCCCATCAAGCGGGGTCTTATGCCCAGCCCTATAGCCCGCCGCCGGCGACCCGCCCGCCGCCTAAACCGCATGAATGGGTCCCCAATCTGGTGGGAAAAAAACCAACCGAAGCCACGGAATCGGCTGACCTTAATGTCGCCCGCAGCTCGCCCTTTGGCATGAGGACGATCAATCCCTCGCCCTTGGATTTGAATAATCTGAATTTTATCAACACGCCTTTCAACAGCCAGGATGCGATGCGCACCGGCTATTTGCCCACCGAAGCCCCGACCCCGCCCACCGCCGCGACCACCGGTCAGAACGCCGCCGATTCTGGCCTGCCGCCGCTCAGTCAGCGCGTGGAGCGCCAGGTTGATGATGCCGATTTCTTAGCCTCCGAGCCGCCGCCCGCCGCCCAAATCGCTCCCCCCAATGCCGCCGCATCGCCTGACAAAAAGGCGCGTCAGGCGGGGAAACCCGTGGCGGACAAAGCCGTGGCGGGGAAACCCGTGGCGGGGAAACCCGTGGCGGACAAAGCCGTGGCGGGGAAACCCGTGGCGGGGAAA
>JASGCR010000214.1:3843-4321 GCA_030054015.1 Candidatus Symbiobacter sp.
CCCGTGGCGGACAAACCCGTGGCGGGGAAACCCGTGGCGGGGAAAGCCAAGCCCCCGCTCAAATTGGCGATAATTGTCTTTGCCGCTGATTCCGAACAATTATCCCAGGATGCCACTCTGGTATTAACCAAGGTTGCTGCCTATATCAAACAGCATCCCATGGTGCTTAGGCTGGATTATGCGGTGGGGGAGAATGCCGCCCTGTCACAAAAGCGACGCGAGCGCATTCGTGACTTTCTGATCCGCCAAGCGATCGCGCCCGATGCCATCGCCCCCGATGAACCGCGTCTCCCCAATGCTGACCCCAATCAGGTGATCATTCAGGCGGTACCCTTGGGGGGGACGCCACCCGCCGGGTAGCGGCACGTAATTGTGATCCCCTTCCTGCTTAGGGGAGGTCTGATTAAGTCGTACTGACCCCCCCTTCCTGCTTAGGAAGGGGGGGATAGAAAAGCTTGGCGAGTGCTTACGAGCCAAA
>JASGCR010000215.1 GCA_030054015.1 Candidatus Symbiobacter sp.
TTCCTAAGCAGGAAGGGGGGGTCATAAAGCTGAAATCATTTGGAAACGGAGCATACAAAACGCGCGAACCAAATAACACCCCCGCATACAGCTCAGGCCGTGCCGTGGCATTAATTGAAATCCTCCTGACCCCGCCAAATGCTGAAAACCTAAGACGGCGGCTGGGATTGTGGATGCCGGTGGGTTTTGTGCTGGGCATAGTGATTTATTTTCATCTGAAATCCGAGCCGGATTATCGTCAGGCCGTGCTGGTCACGCTGGTCACCTGGGTACTCGCCTGGGCGGTGCGGCGGCGAAACATGTATGTGGCGTTGGCGGGCCTGGCGGTGGCCTTTACCGCAAGCGGATTTACCATATGCGCCCTGCGCAGCCACTGGCTCACCATGCCGTTAATCACCGAAGCCACCCCGCCGATGCGGATTTCCGGGCGGGTGATTATGATGGAAGAGCGCGATTACGGCAAACGCGTGACGTTGGATCATTTATGGTATAATGGACGACCCGACCCCAATATGCCCGATAGTTTGCGCCTGACCGCCCGCAAAGGCATGGTGGATGGGTTTCGGGTGGGAGATTGGATGCGGGCCTTGGCGATAGCCACCCCGATTCCGGCGCCATATTATCCGGGCGGTTTTGATTATCAGCGTTATTTGTTTTTCATTGGCATCAAATCCGGAATTGGCGGCACCGGCTTTATCTTAAAACCAGCATACCATATGCACGCGCCGCGTTCATACCGCAACGATTTTCTGATTCGGGTGCAATTAATGCGCGCGGCCATTGCCGATCGGGTCAATCGCGTGTTGGATGGGGATCGCGCGGCGATTGCCACCGCCCTCATTGCCGGCAATCAAAGCTATATTAGCCGCGAAGCCCTGGATGCCATGCGCAATTCCGGCCTCGCCCATATTTTATCGATCTCCGGCCTCCATATCGGCATGATGGCCTTGATTACGTTGGTTTTGCTGCGGGCGGGGATGGCCTTGATGCCGCGATTGGCCTTGAATTACAACATTAAAATCTGGGCTTTGGCGGCGGCGATTGGGCCGGTGACATTTTACAGCATTCTCGCCGGTCTCGACCAGGTGCCGGTGCTGCGTTCCTGGGTCATGGCGGTGATTGCGTTGATGACCTTGCTTTTGGGGCGGCGCAATTTTTCCATGCGGGTGGTGGGGATTGCCGCCCTGATCTGTATGCTGGCCTTTCCCGATCAATTATTGGGGGCATCGTTGCAAATGTCGTTTGCGGCGGTGATCGCCTTGATGGCTTTGGGGCAGTCGCAATTTATGTACAATTTTATCCAAAAAAGCCGCGATTATAATTGGTTGCGGCGCGGAGTCATGTGGGTTGCGGCGGCGTTGCTGACCTCGGTGGTGGCGACATTGGCGACCTCGCCCAGCGCGATTTATAGTTTTAACCGCGAAGCAATTTATGGCGCGATTGCCAATTTGCTGGTCATTCCGGCCACCGATTTTATCATGGTACCGTGCGTGGCCCTAAGCCTGGTGTTGATGCCGTTTGGCCTGGAATATTGGGTGTTAAAATTGTTTGGCGCGAGCATTGATTACATGTTGGCGGTGGCGAAATGGACTTCGAGCCTGCCGGGCGCGGTATTTTCCCTGCCGCCCATTGGCGATAATGCTTTCTTGGCGATGATGCTGGGCGGGTTGTTTATCTGTTTGGGTGCGGGGAAATGGCGGTGGCTGGGTGTCGTGCCGGTACTGGCGGGAGTGGTGGTGGTGGCGGTGACCCCGCTGCCCGACCTGGTGATAGAACAAAATGGCAAGCTCATTGCCTTGCGCCACCCGGTTGCCGGTACGGTGTTTTCGCGTCATCGCGTCTCGCCTAACATGGTGACGGCGATAAATGCGGTTTTTTTCCGCGAGCGCGGCGCAAATTTTCCGCAATTGTCCGAGAATCCGGGGTCGGGTGTCCATTGTGAGAATGATGTGTGCGAGATTGACCTGTTTCCGACGCGGATTATTTGGGTCGCCAAACCCAATGGATTTGACACCATCTGTCCATCCAAGCCGGATCACTCCGCGCCAGATAAATTTATGACGACTAAGCCAGTTCTGCTGATAACCCCGTTGCCGCGGGCAGGAAATTGTCCGGTCACCTGGACGATATGGGACAAAGAATTTCTAACGCGGGCGGGGGCGACTTCTTTGTGGTTGCAGGCCACGCCCTATCGCTTTACCACCGTGGCAGCGGTGCGGGGCGTCCGCCCCTGGGTGGTGCGTCCGTCCGACGCTGATGAGGGGGAATAGGTTATAAAGGCAAATCCGCCCCATCGCGCAAGATTTTTTCCGCCGCCGCGCTATGGCTGTGGCTGCCAATTTGGTGCGTGACCAAAGGCTGGCCTAAAACCAGAGGGGCCTTCCCGCCGAGTTGGGCGCAAATGAGAATGCGCTTGGCCGGTTGGTCGGCGCGGGCGGTGAGCGGCAAAATGCGAAAACTGCCAAATTGCGGGGCCAGGCCGATTAACAATTCCGCCAAGCCATCGGCGCGGAAAATCAGGGTCACGCGCCCGCCCGGCCGCAAATGCCGCCCCGCCGCCGTAAGCCACAGGCGAAGATCATGCAGGTAAAAGGCGGTTTGCCGCGCCGGGTCGCGGCTTTGACTGTGATGCGCCCCATGAAAAGGCGGATTCATAATGATTTGGTCAAATTTTTCGCAGTCGGTACCGGAACCGGTACCGGTTCCGGTACCGGCACCAGAACCGGAAACATCGCCAATGTCGCGGGCAAAAAATCTCACCCGCGCCGCCAGCCCATTCACCGCCGCGTTATGATTTGCCAATGCCACCAATGCGGGCGCAATTTCATAGCCAGTGACCAGGACGGTCGCCAGGCGGTGCGCCAGGCACAAGGAAACCGCCCCGACGCCGCTGCCCAATTCCAAAATCCGCTCCCCCGCTGGGGCGGTCACCGCCGCCGCCAGATAGACCGAATCCTCGGCCACCCGATAGCCCAGGCGCATTTGTCGCAGCATAATCCTGCCGCCCAAGATTGTCTGATCGGTATAATCAGGGGGGAATTCGGTTGGTGGCTTTGGTGTCATCTGGGCGGGTTCCCTCTTAAACCAGTGCCGCTTATTTAGGGCGCATAGAAACTATGGGTAAAATCTTGAGGCTGTGATAATATGGCACATCTTTACTCATATGGATCGAAATCTGAGGGTATCTTGGGTGTAGCGTCAACTGAAAAAAAACCGGCCCCGATGCAGATGGCGGCAGCAACCAAATTGGCGGCAAATAACGATGCCGCTAGTTTGGAACATTTGTCGCAACTCGTCGCCCATGACATGGCCCAGGTCAATGAGCTTATTTTGGCTCGGATGCAAAGCCCGGTGACGCTGATTCCGCAATTGGCGGGGCATTTGATTGCATCGGGCGGGAAGCGATTGCGGCCGATGCTCACTTTGGCGACGGCGGCTTTGTGCGGCTATCGCGGGGTGCGGCATCACCGCCTGGCGGCGGCGGTGGAATTTATCCACACGGCGACCTTGCTGCATGATGATGTGGTGGATGAAAGCAATTTGCGGCGCGGGGTCGATAGTGCCAATGCCTTGTTCGGCAATAAACCCAGCGTGTTGGTGGGGGATTTCCTGTTTAGCCGCGCTTTTTCGCTGATGGTTGAAGATGGTTCATTGCGGGTATTGGAAATATTGTCCGATGCCGCCGCCATCATCGCCGAGGGCGAAGTGCAACAATTGATGACCAGCAATGATTTGGCGACGACCGAGGCCGCCTATCTTAACGTTATTCGCGCCAAGACGGCGTCGCTGTTTGCGGCGGCGGCACGGATTGGGGCCGTGGTGGCCGACCGCCCGCCCCAAGAAGAAGAGGCTTTGGGGCAATTTGGGCTGAATCTCGGCTTGGCTTTCCAATTGGTGGATGATGCCCTCGATTACGCCGCCGAGCAGGAAAAATTGGGCAAAAATGTGGGCGATGATTTCCGCGAAGGCAAAATGACCTTGCCGGTGATTCTGGCGGTGGCGCACGGCCAGACCCATGCCGAGGAACGGGCCTTTTGGCAGCGTACGATGGAGCATTTAGACCAAAATTCCGCCGATCTGGCGCGGGCGCAGGCCATCATCACCGCCCATAACGGCATTGCCGATACTTTGGCGCGGGCCGATGAGTATGCGGCAGCGGCACGGGCTTCGTTGCTGCAGTTCCCTCCCAGCCCCATCCGCCAGGCCTTGCTCAATGCCGTGCGTTTCGCCGTGACCAGAGGGTATTAGAAAAAGATCTGAATAGCTAATTTACCCCCCCTTCTTTAGAAGGGGGGGATAGAAAAGCGAGGCGAGTGCTT
>JASGCR010000216.1 GCA_030054015.1 Candidatus Symbiobacter sp.
AATCGGAATTCTTTAGGAAACGGGGTATATATTAAAATATTGAGGGGTGGTAAGCGTTCGGTCATAAAACTGTTGCTAAAACGATGAACACGCTCTAAAGATACAGTTTGGCACAGAATTTTTGCTAAGAAATTAAATCAGTAAATGGTAATCAAACTAACCACATACGGAGTCTAAAAAATGTCACAAAAATGGGAGCCATCTTCCTGGCGCAACAAGCCGATAAAACAAGTTCCCGAATATCGTGATGCGGCGGCTTTGGCGGCGGCGGAGGCGAGTTTGCGCAAATTTCCGCCTTTGGTGTTTGCCGGTGAAGCGCGCACGCTTAAATCGCAATTGGCCAAAGTCGCGGCGGGCAAGGCGTTTTTGCTGCAAGGCGGCGATTGCGCCGAATCTTTTGCCGAATTTTCCGCCGACAATATTCGTGACACGTTCAAAGTCATGTTACAAATGGCGGTGGTGCTGATTTATGGCTCGAATCTGCCGGTGGTGAAGGTCGGACGGATGGCCGGGCAATTTGCCAAACCGCGATCATCCGACACCGAAACCATCAATGGTGTGTCGCTGCCTTCTTATCGCGGCGACATTGTCAATGGGTTGGAATTTACCCCGGCATCGCGTGAACCCGATCCTGGCCGCCAAGTCATCTGTTACAACCAATCGGCGGCGACGTTGAATTTGCTGCGGGCTTTTGCCCAGGGGGGCTATGCGGATTTGCATGGCGTGCATCGTTGGACGCTCGATTTCACCGCCAAATCGAATGCGGGCGCGAAATATGCCGAATTGGCGGAACGGATTGGCGAGGCTCTGGCGTTTATGGCGGCGTGTGGCATGGATTCCGCCACCACCCCGCAAATCCGCGAAACCGAATTTTACACCAGCCACGAGGCTTTGTTATTGGGATACGAAGAAGCCCTGACCCGCGTCGATTCGCTAACCGGCGATTGGTATGATTGTTCCGCCCACATGGTGTGGATCGGCGACCGCACCCGCCAATTAGACGGGGCGCATGTCGAATTTATGCGCGGCATCAAAAACCCAATTGGCTTAAAGGCCGGGCCGTCCATGACCGAGGATGAATTATTGGGCTTGATCGACCGCCTGAACCCCGCCAATGAGCCGGGGCGATTGACCGTCATTGCCCGCATGGGGTCGGACAAGGTCGAGAAATTTCTGCCGCCTTTGCTGCGGGCGGTTGAGCGCGAAGGGCGCAGTGTGGTATGGGCTTGTGATCCCATGCACGGCAACACCATCACGGCCTCGACCGGTTATAAGACCCGGCCTTTTGACCGCATTTTCTCGGAAATTAGCTCGTTTTTTGCCATTCACCGCAGCGAAGGCACCATCGCTGGCGGCGTGCATTTGGAACTGACGGGCAAAAATGTGACCGAATGTTTGGGTGGCTCCCGCGCCATTGCCGAGGTTAATCTGGCCGAACGGTATGATTCCCATTGCGATCCGCGTCTGAATGGCGAACAAGCCCTGGAAATCGCGTTTTTGGTGGCGCAGGCGTTGAAAGACGCGCGGGGCCGCCAATTTTCCGGCGTGGCAGCGGAATAACCGACCGCACGGCGGTAGCGATTCGTTTTTTCATCGCGTTTGTTGCACCATTACGCGAAAAATTTTTTTGGTGGGTTGGGGTAGGGAAGTATCACGAGGGGGAAAAAGTGAAAGTCTTTAGATTTACCAATGGGCGGTTACATTTTCTGTCCGATCTCTTGAAAACTTTTGCCGCAACGAGTAGTATAACCTTGGCTTTGGTTATATCGGGTAATATTATTGTGTCAGAACGCAATTTATTTGCCCTTACTCTGGCAGCAGTAACAAGCATCGTTGGTGGCCTGATTTTGCGGAGGGACTAAAAATGAACGGTTTAGATTATTTATTGTGGAGTTATATCGTTCTGGTCTGGGCGTTGGTTGCTTATGTCAAATATGGCGACTATGTCGATAAACGCGACCAAAAACAAAAGAATTAGGCGGCGTGGAAGTGTGCACCCACGGGGTGACCGCACCTTAAGAGCGTCATTACCCGCCGCATGAATCCGTGAAACGGATCATGCGCGTCGGGTAATCCCCCAGGAATATTATTGCTAAAAAGGGAGCGTCATTACCCGCAAGGTTGCGTAGCAACCGCAGTCGGGTAATCCCCCAGGAGTATTATTGCTAAAATGCCTGGGGGATTACCCGATTATTTGCTTCGCAAATAACGGGTAATGACGCTCTTAGTGCTGGTCGGCCTGATTTTGCGAAGGGACTGAAAATGAACGGTTTAGATTATTTTTTGTGGAGCTTTATTGTCCTTTCTTGGGCGTTGGTTGCTTATGTCAAATATGGCGACTATGTCGATAAACGCGACCAAAAAGCCAAAAATCAACAATCATAGCGTTATACCCCCGACTCGCTATCGCAAGCGGCGGGTGATGACGCTCGTGGTGCTAATCCGCCTTATCCTATGGCAACGAGTCGCGTCTTAATGCCAAACTCATTCCCAGCGAATTAAAACACCCAAAAGCTGAGCGACCAGAATTTTATTCCAATTTTGGTTAGGTTCTGATTAAATAGGAATTGTCGGTCGTAAACCAAGCTAAACTTAGGCGGTGCCGACAAAAACAACCTGTCGGGACCAGTCCAATGTCAGATATTTTGAATTTTTTCCAGTCATTAAATGATTATATTGGCAACTATCAATATCTACTCGCACTTATATCATCAGGTATTTTTATTTTTATATTTAAAGTTTCTTTTAAGAATCTATTTTCACTACTTTGGCGCGGCAAAAAAAAATTAACGAAATGGATGTTTGACAAGCTGCATCTATATACCGGCTCATCCCAGCAGCTAAATGATATAGTTTCCGAGGAAAAAATTAAATTTGTAAAGGATGGTCTGGAAAAAATTCGCAATAATTCCGAAGCTGGGGAACCGCGTGCGGTAAAAACATACCGCGTGATTATGGAATCCGAGGGTAAAAAGAATAGCGGGGCGATCGTTTTTAATGCGGTCTATGATTATCTCAATCAAGATAAACCCACATCGCCCGAACAAAATCCGCAATCCGCATCATCGGCGCAATCTGTAAAACCAAAAAGTTTCAGCAATATTTTGATTGAAGCCGAAACCGGCGATGCTCTGTCGCAATTTGTTTTGGGCAATATGTATGATGAAGGTATTGGCATCGCCGCCAATCCAAAACTCGCCATCATGTGGTACGAAAAATCAGCCGCGCAAAATAATCTAAATGCCATTAATAATTTGGGAATTATTCATGCTAAAAATGCAGAATATGATCGTGCTTTGGATTTATTTCGGAAATCATTGGAAATAAAAAAACAATCCCTGCCGGAAAACCACCCCGATATTGCCACCTGTTTGAATAATTTGGCAAATGTTTACGCAGATAAGGGTGAGTATGATCATGCCTTGGAGTTACATCAGCAAGCCTTGGCAATGCGAAAAAAATCCCTGCCCGAAAACCACCCCGATATTGCCAACAGTTTAAATAATTTGGCAAATGTTTACACAAATAAGGGTGAGCATGATCACGCCTTGGAGTTACACCAACAAGCCTTAGTAATGCGAAAAAAATCCCTGCCCGAAAATCACCCCAATATTGCCGCCAGTTTGAATAATTTAGCAATTGTTTATAAAAATAAGGGTGACTATGATCACGCCTTGGATTTACATCAGCAAGCCTTGGCAATGCAAAAAAAATCCCTGGCCGAAAATCACCCCGATATTGCCGCGAGCTTGTATAATTTAGCAAATGTTTACTATGATAAGGGTGAGCATGATCACGCCTTGGATTTACATCAGCAAGCCTTGGCAATGCGAAAAAAATCCCTGCCGGAAAATCACCCCGATACTGCCGCCAGTTTGAATAATTTGGCACTAGTTTACGTTAATAAGGGTGAGTATGATCGCGCCTTGGATTTACATCAGCAAGCCTTGGCAATCCGAAAAAAATCTCTGCCGGAAAATCACCCCGATATTGCCAGCAGTTTGAATAATATGGCACTAGTTTACGAATATAAGGGTGACACTGATCGCGCTTTGGATTTATATGAGGAGGCTTTGAGAATAAGCAAAATCGCCTTGCCGCCAGATCATCCCCAAATAAAAGTGATTAATAATAATATTCAAAGGTTAAAAAATTTGTCTGCCGTTCATTAAGAATGCTTGCGGGTTGCGGCGCGGACGGCGTGGCACTCCAGCGACCAATGGGCAGCAATAATTGTTTCAATGAGTTAGATTTTCCCTAAGGAAGGTCTGAATAAGGCGAAAAAATCTCTGACCCCCCCTTCCTGCTTAG
>JASGCR010000217.1:0-316 GCA_030054015.1 Candidatus Symbiobacter sp.
ATTAATATAATCAACATATTGCACCAACCCCCCCAAGAAAAGCTATGAATTTTTTTACAAAAAATTCTAGCTTTTCTATCCCCCCCTTCCTAAGCAGGAAGGAGGGGTCATAAAGCGGAATTCTTTAGGAAACAGTATATATTACTGGATTGCTTCGCGGGCGTAAACGCCCGCTCGCAAATGCCAGTTTTTTTGTTTTTGGGACTTGTTCAGACTTTCCCAAAAAAGGAGCGTCATTACCCGCCACATTATCCGTTTACGGATAATGTGAGTCGGGTAATCCCCCAGGAGTATTGGGGAATAATCCTCCTGGGGG
>JASGCR010000217.1:416-4310 GCA_030054015.1 Candidatus Symbiobacter sp.
ATTCCCCGACTCGCGCACTCCGCTCCACGGAGTGCGCGGCGGGGAATGACGCTCCTTTTTTGGGAATAATACTCCTGGGGGATTCCCCGACTCGCGCACTCCGCTCCACGGAGTGCGCGGCGGGGAATGACGCTCCCTTTTTGGGAATAATACTCCATAATGATCAATGTCGCTTGCCGTGGTCGCCCTGGCCGTTTTTGCCGTCAAACACCGCCATGGCAATCAAAGCATCAAATAAGGTCGCGCGTTCCCGCCAGGTTTTGGCCTCTAGGATCGCCTGCTTCTCGGAAGAATTAAAGGGACAATTCATCGCCAAACTGGTGAGCAGCCGCCAATCGGGTGATTGCTCGATGGCCTTCCAATTGGCATCGATCCCTTCAGATTTGAAATAGGCTTTGATCCGTTCTAAAAAATCGTGGCGCGACCAGAGATGATCCGGAGCGGGCTCAAAATCATGGGCAAATTCGCCCCAATTGGGGTGAATCTGGCGATAGGCGCGGGACATTGGCAATTCACGCGCGATGGCAAAACGGGCAATACCGCTCAGGGCAATGACATAGCGACCCTCCTCGGTTTCGATAAAACTGCTCACCCGACCGGCGCATCCCACCTGGTAAATCGGCACGATGCCGAGCGGGGAGTCCGCCTCGTCTGACTCTTCCTCCTCGGTATCGGCCTCGCCGTCTGAGGCGGCGGCACCATCCTGGGGCGGCGTGGTGGGGCGGGGTTGCACCATGCCAATCAAACGTTGGCGGGTGCCAAGACAATCCAGCAACATTTCCAAATAGCGCGGCTCGAAAATGGTCAAATTGAGGATGCCGCCCGGCAATAACAACGTTCCTTTTAAGGGAAAAATTGGAATTACCGAAGGCAAATCATGAAATTGGAGGGTCGCATGACCGGTCATAATTTAAACCCGAAATTTGGTTGTTACGAAAACAACAAAGCCGAAAGGCGTTTGCGGGCCGCCACCGTGAGGGGATCGCTCAGACCAATGGCTTCAAAAAATTTCAGCAATTGCTTGCGGCCAGCCTCGTCATTCCATTTGCGGTCGCGTTTAATGATCTCTAACACTTGGTCGATGGCGGCCTCGCGCTGACCGGCGGCAAAATGGGCGAGGGCTAAATCCAGCCGCGCCTGGTGGTCATTGGGATTGGCGGCCAATTTATCGAGGTAAGATGCTTCTTGGCCCAGGCTTTGGCGGGCTTGTTCGGCCAATTCCAGGCCACTGCGCAAGGCAATAAGATCGGCATTTTCGGGCGCGGCATGTGTCCCAGCTGCCGTCGCTGCGGCGGGCGGCAAAGCGTTAATTTTCTCCAGAATCTGCCGCGCCTTGGCGGGTTTTTGCAGCGCGAGATAACACCGCCCCAAAGCCGCCAGGGCCGCAAGATGGGTCGGCTCATGTTGCACAACCGCCTCAAAAATCGCACTGGCTTCGGCCAATTGCCCCTGCGTGACGAGTTCCTGGGCCTGGGCCATGGCATCATCAATCGGCGAAGGGGCCGCGCCCCCGCGCAATTGTCCCGCCGCCGCGACCAAACGCTGGACGAAACTGCGCACGCGGCTTTCTGGCACCGCTCCGACAAAGCCATCCACCGGTTGCCCGCCCATAAAGGCATAAACCGCCGGAATCGATTGGATTTGCAATTGCCCCGCCAATTCGGGGTTTTTGTCAATATCCACTTTGACCAAACGCACGGCATTTTTGGTCTCGGCCACCACTTTCTCTAAGATCGGCCCCAAAGTTTTACACGGGCCACACCAGGGCGCCCAAAAATCGACCATGACCGGCACCGCCATCGAGGCCTCGATCACTTCGGTCATAAATTCCGGGATATTGACATCCATCCCCAGGCGATAGCGCGACGGGGTTTGGGCAGGTTTCGCGGCGGTTTGGGGGGTTCCCCGCGCGGGCTGTGATTGGGGGGCGGTTGACGGTTTTCCACCGATAAGTGACGGCATGTGAGACTCTTTCTGTATCATGTATAAATTTCGTGTAACTATAGCAGGGATTAGGTGCAAGTTGCTATTGCATTGGCAAAAAATTTGAGTATGATGTCCCCATTGGAAGCGCGGGAGTAGCTCAGGGGTAGAGCATCACGTTGCCAACGTGAGGGTCGAGGGTTCGAATCCCTTCTCCCGCTCCAATCACCACCCCCCCTTAAAGCATGACTGAACGCCGCAAGGTGCGCCGCGCCGCGCCGTCAATTTCACCCGTGGCGACGCCGTGGCGGGCTGCGGCGGTAGGCGTCGCTGTTGATGCGCGAGCCCGCCCGACGCGGGGTGAGGGACCCGCCCGCCATCTGATCCCATTCCGGGAAGGAAAGTCCCAGGGCTTTGAAATTCAGGCGGCTTATTTCATCCAGCCTTACCCCATTATCTTTGGCGGCACGGGCGGCGCGATCCGCAAGGGTGTAAAATTTTTCGATTTGGGAATCGATTTTAATCGTTTTTTTCTCGGCGGTCAGGGTCAGGCGCATCCAGCCCTCGCGCTGGTCGGAACGCTGCGAGAAAAAGGACAATCGTACCTGGTCGATTTTGTGCCAATCCAATTTCACCACCCCCACATCCAGCAGGCTTATGGTATATTCGTCGCAGGTGACGACGGCGCGGTGACGCAGAAAACACCGCCAGGCCGCCACCAAACACAGCCCAATAAAACCGATAAAAATAAAATCGATCAATAAATCGCCGTTAAACCAAAAGAGACAGAACAAACAGGCCAGAAGCCCGATCAAAGCCAGCGCATATTGGCGGTAGATCGCACGCGCCATGCGGGTCATATAAGTATGTCGTGTGGCCATAATGAATGCGGTTATCTTTGTAAGGGACAGTGATACTGGAGCTGAAACTACACCAAATGATAAGATTTAGAAATGGTCTAAATCAATCCATACCGGCACATGGTCGCTGGGCGTCTCCCACCCGCGTACCGGTTTGGCGATCCCGGCCGCGACCACGCTATCAACCAGATCGGGCGTGACCCAAATATGATCGAGGCGGCGGCCACGGTCGCTTTTTTCCCAATCTTGGTTGCGATAGCTCCACCAACTATAGAGTTTTTGATCGGGCGGATAAAATCGCCGCACCGCATCCACCCAGGCCAGGGAGTGGCGCAATTGCTCCAATCCTTCGACTTCGATGGGGGTATGGCTCACCACGGTCAGCAATTGGCGGTGCGACCAGACATCTTGTTCAAGCGGGGCAATGTTCAAATCCCCCAGCAAAATTTTCCGTACCGGCGTTTGCGCGGCAAACCAGTCGCGTCCTTTGGCTAAATAGTCCAATTTATGGGCGAATTTGGGATTAATTTCGGGATCGGCAATGTCGCCACCGGCGGGGATATATAAATTATGCAGCTCGATGGGGCGGGATGCCTCGCCAAATTGCACGACCGCATGGCGACAATCTTGGCGTTGGCAAAAATCCGGAAAAGGATTTTCCCCAAGCGTCAGGGGATGCCGCGACACTATGGCCAGGCCATTATAGCTTTTCATGCCGTGAATCACTTGGTGGGGATAGCCCGCGGCGGCAAATTCCGCGGACGGGAATTTATCATCCGGGGTCTTGGTTTCTTGCACCGCCAAGATGTCGACCTGGTATTCCCTCAGAAAGCGCAGCACCGCGGCCTGGCGGAGTCTGATTGAATTAATGTTCCAACTGGCAATGCGACAGGTCACGGGAATTTTTCCACCGAGGAAGGTCTGGTTAAGTCTCAAAAAAATCCCTGACCCCCCCTTCCTGCTTAGGAAGGGGGGGAAAGCGAAGCTTAGGGCGAAGCCCTTAGCTGAGCTAGGGGGGGTTGGTGATTGTAACAATCCTACAGCATAACCAATATGCTACACCAACCCCCCCAAGAAAAGCTAAGAATTTTTTAACAAAAATTCTAGCTTT
>JASGCR010000218.1 GCA_030054015.1 Candidatus Symbiobacter sp.
GCTTCGCCCTAAGCGTCGCTTTCCCCCCCTTCCTAAGCAGGAAGGGGGGGTCATATTATAGGCTTTGGACAAATTGCCAGGCCACCCGTCCCGATCGGCTGCCCCGCGTCACCGACCATTCAATGGCCTGGGCGGTGATTTTATCGGCGGCGAGCGTCACCCCCATCGCCCGCGCATAATTATGCACCATGGTCAGATATTCGTCTTGGCTGCAGGCATGGAATCCAAGCCACAGGCCAAACCGATCCGACAGCGAGACTTTTTCTTCAATGCCTTCGCCGGGGATGAGGCCGGTGGTTTGCTCATTATCGATCATGTCGCGGGCGAGGATGTGGCGGCGGTTGGATGTCGCGTAAAATAGGACATTATCGGGGCGGCCTTCGATGCCGCCCTCCAACATGGTTTTCAGCGATTTGTAACTGGTGTCGCCGCGATCAAAGGATAAATCATCGCAAAATATGATGAATCGGCGGTCTTCTGCCTCGCGCAAGACGCGTTGAATCATGGGCAGTGCCGCCAAATCCTCGCGGTGAATTTCAATCAGGATGAGGGGTTTTTGGGTTTTGCTGCGGCTTTGGTTTAGTAACGCATGAATCGATTTCACCAGCGACGATTTGCCCATCCCCCGCGCCCCCCATAACAGGGCGTTATTGGCGGGTTTGCCCTCGTAAAAACGATGGGTGTTGGTGAGCAATTGAGCGCGTTGATCGTCAATCCCCACCAGCAAATCAAAGGGTATGGCGGCGATTTTGCTCACCCGGCGAAAGGATTTGGTCTCGTTATCCCAGACAAAGCCATTGCCCTGGTCGAAAATCTTTTTATCCGGCGGATTTTCAATGCCCGCCATGATTTCGACGGCCTGGGCAATGCGGGATAATTCGTTCATATTTTTTTCCAATTTAAAAATTCCCTGTTTTGTGAATTTCTGAACAGAGTGGCGGGCTGGTGCTTTCTAACATATTTTCGCCATTTGAAAAATCATTCGCGCAGCCAAAAAGTGGCAAAAAAAAGAGCGCAAAAAAAAGAGCAAAAAAAAGAGCGTCATTACCCGCCGGAGTGCAAGCGGATTTCCGCTTGCACTCCGAGTCGGGTAATCCCCCAGGAGTTTTAAGGAATAATACTCCTGGGGGATTACCCGACTCGAAATATCCGTGTTCCACGGATATTTCGGCGGGTAATGACGCTCTTCTTTTTGCCGCTCTTTAGTTCGCGCGGCGGGGAATGACGACTCCTCCTTACCGCCATTTGAAAACATCATTTCAATTCCAGGTGCGAATGGGGTATGATACAGCGAATGCCGATGGTCGTGGTCTCGAATGCCGGAATGGACGCACAAAAATGTTTGATGGAATGACCAAATTTGACTATATCCTGGCGGCAATCATCTTGGTTTTTGGGTTGCGCGGGATTGCGCGGGGCGGGATCGGGAAATTATGCGATTTCGCGGCCTGGATTGGTGCGGGTTATGGGGTGATCTGGTTCTACCCCACGGTTTATAAATTCACTGCGGCCCAGATGGGACATGGCTTAAACGCCGAAATCGTGACCGTGGTCGGGCTGCTGATCGTCTTAATGGTATTATTAAGCATAATCGGATATTGGGCAACCCATCAATTGCGGCAAAAAATCGAGATTCCGTTTGACCGCAGCCTGGGATTTGTCGGCGGCGTACTCCAGGGGGCGGTGACGGTGATGGCCGCCTATATTGTGGTGAAATGGGTGTTTCAGATGACCACCCCCCCGGCCTGGCTGGGGGAGGCGAAAATATATCCCTGGCTAATGCATGTAAGCGAAATGGTGATGAGATATTTTCCCACCGATTTTCGCTAAATTATCGGTTAAATCTTTGGCAATCGCCGAAAATTAGGTAGGGTAAGATGAAAATCTGGCCGCAAACTTGCTCCGATGCGCTGCATGAGGAATGCGGCATCTTCGCCATTTACGGCCATAAAGAGGCCGCCGCCCTTACCGCCCTGGGGCTTCATGCCCTGCAACATCGCGGGCAAGAGGCCACCGGCATCGTCACGCTCGATCACCGCCGGTTTCATCAATATCGCAACCAGGGGCGGGTGGCGGATAATTTCTCGGACGAAAATGTCATTGCCAAATTAATCGGTACGGCCGCCATTGGTCACAACCGCTACGCCACCACCGGCGAATCGAGTTTGCGCAATGTGCAACCGCTTTTTGCCGAATTTAGCAATGATACGGCGGCGGATGGCACGCCCCAGGGGGCCGCCATTGCCCATAATGGCAATCTAACCAATTTTGCCGAATTGCACCGGCAATTGCAAAATAATGGGGCCTTGTTTCATTCGACCTCCGACACCGAAATCATCCTGCATTTAATGGCCTTGTCGCGGGCGCAAGGCATGGTGGCACGGCTGTCGGATGCCTTGCATCAGATTGAAGGGGCCTGGTCGCTCGTGATGCTGTCGGAACAAGGCTTGATTGGGGTGCGTGATCCCCATGGCATTCGCCCGCTTATTTTGGGGCGGTTGGAGGATGCCTGGATTCTCGCCTCCGAGAGTTGCGCCCTCGATATTGTCGGCGGCAAATTTGTCCGCGAAATCGAAGCTGGCGAGATGGTCGTGATCAACCAAGATGGCGTGACGGCACAGCGGGTTTTGCCCAGCGAATCGCCAAGATTCTGTATTTTTGAGAAAGTCTATTTCGCCCGCCCGGATTCGATGATGGGGCAGGGCGCCCACCGCGATTCGGCTTATCAAAGCCGCAAACGCATCGGCCATGAACTCGCGCGTGAGGCCTGGATTGATGCCGATTGCGTCATACCCGTCCCGGATTCGGGGGTGCCGGCGGCCCTGGGCTATGCCGAGCAATCCGGCATCAAATTTGAACTCGGCATCATCCGTAATCACTATGTCGGACGCACCTTTATTGAACCCACCGACGGCATCCGCCATTTGGGGGTGAGGTTAAAGCATAATGCCAACCCGGATGTCATCCAAGGCAAGCGGGTGATTTTGGTCGATGATTCGATTGTGCGCGGCACCACCATGACCAAAATCGTTGAAATGGTGCGCAATGCCGGGGCAAAATCGGTGCATTTGCGCATCGCCAGCCCCGCCATATTGCATCCTTGTTTTTACGGGGTTGACACACCGAATAAGAATGGTCTATTAGCAGCGCGTTATGATCTCAACCTGGCGGAGATGGCGAAATTTTTGACCTGTGACAGCCTGGCCTATATCTCGATCACTGGCTTGCACCAAGCGGTGGGGGAGGCGCGGGACGCATCTGGTCACATCATGCCCAATGGTGGCTATTGCGATGCCTGTTTTACCGGCAAATATCCCCATCTTGAACAGCGGGGCCGCGGTCACAGCGAGAGGGTGCCAAGACCCGACGCCACGCCCGTCGTCCTGGCGGGACAGCAATAAATCGGAAATCAATAAAAATGCCAATAAAAGATGCCCCCCCAACCAATCCAGCCGCCCGCCCCCATTCTGACGGAGTCCATTCTAACGGAAATTATTCTGACGGCAAGCGCGTGGCCTTGATTACCGGCGCATCGAGCGGCATTGGCGCGGCGGTGGCGGTGGCTCTGGCCCGAATCGGCATTCATGTGGTTTTGACCGGTCGCAATCAGGCCGGGTTAGAGGCGGTGGATGACCGCATCCGCCAGGCCGGGATCGCCAATGCGGTGACTTTGGTGCCGCTTGATCTGCGCCACGGCGATGACATTGACCGGATGGTGACGGCGATATTTGAACGATTTGGCCGCTTGGATATTTTGATTGGCAATGCCGGCACCCTGGGCGGCAGCCTCTATCCGGTGGGTCACATTCCCCAAGACCGCGTGAGCGAGATTATGGCGGTGAATTTTGCCGCCAATTGGCGGCTCATCCGCATTGCCGAGCCACTGTTACGGGCTGCACCAGCCGGGCGGGCGGTTTTTACCACCTGCGGCGAGGCCCAGGGCTTTCACGCTTATTATGGCGTTTATGCCGCCAGCAAAGCCGCCCTTGAGGCCATGGTACGCAGCCTGGCCGCCGAATCGCAAAAATCCAATTTGCGGGTCAATATGGTGGATCCGGGCATCGTCGCCACGCCCTTGCGGCGGGTGGCCTTTCCTGGCGAAGATCAGAGTCGTTTGGTACAACCCGACCAGGTTGCGCCGATTTTTGTTGATTTGGTTGCGGCGGGTTGTCGCCGCCACGGCCAGGTCATTCGCTTTGCCTAAGGAGGGGTTGAATAAGTCAAAAACTGATTTACCCCCCCCTTCTTTAGGAAGGTCTGAATAAGTCTAGTTTTACCCCCCCTTCTTTAGAAGGGGGGGATAG
>JASGCR010000006.1 GCA_030054015.1 Candidatus Symbiobacter sp.
TTTAGCAAAAAATTCAAGCTTTTCTATCCCCCCCTTCTAAAGAAGGGGGGGTAAATAAATTTTTGACTTGTTCGGACTATCCTTAAAGAATCATTTGTCAATCCCAAAGCCACGCATTCGCATACTCCCGTGGGGCATTCGCGGAATCTGCCAAAGAATGGGAGGGTACCCGCCGGGCCTTGAGTTGATGGCTAAAATCAACCAATTCTTCACATTTTTGCCAGGCTTTGCCCGCGGCGAGGATGGATTTAGCCAATGTGAATCCCGCCGCGAAATCATCCACAGCCCCCGCGACCAGCAAAGCCGCCGCCGCATTTAAGGTCACCGCCACGCGGGCGGGATGGGCTTTGCCTTGGAGCAAATGCCGCAAGGCGAGGGCATTCTCGGCGGGTTTCCCGCCCATAATCGCGTCTGGTGCGGTTTCGCTCGAGCCAAAATCGGCCGGGGACAGCACCAAATCATGAATTTCCCCGTCTTTTAGCTGCGACGCATAGGTCACCCCACTGGGCGAGATTTCGTCCAAACCAATTTCAGCCGACACCACCAAGGCTTGTTGCGAGCCAAATTCGCGCAAAGTCTCGGCCATTAAACGGGTGCGCGAGGGGTGATACACCCCCACCAATTGCGCCGTAACGCCCGACGGGTTGGTGAGCGGCCCCAAAATATTAAAAATGGTACGAATCGCCAATTTGCGCCGCAAATCCGCAACCGCACGGGTGGCGGGGTGAAAAGTCGGGGCAAATAAAAACCCGATGCCACAATGTTCGATCATCGCCGCCACTTCGGGCGGGGTGTGATCAAGGCCTAAACCCAATTCCATCATGACATCGGCACTGCCGCATTGCGACGAGACCGAGCGGTTATAATGTTTCGCCACCGTCACGCCATGCGCCGCCGCAACAAAGGCCGCCGCCGTCGAAAGATTAATCGACCCCGCCCCATCGCCGCCCGTACCCACGACATCCAATTGCGGCGGGGTGGCAAGGGGCAGGCGCACCGCATGGTCACGCATCGCCCGCGCCGCGCCGTAAACCTCATCCACCGCCTCGCCTTTGATGCGAAGGCCGGTGAGCAACGCCGCCATGTGAACTTCGGTCACTTCGCCCTGGATCAGCCCATGCAAGGCACGCCCCATTTCGTCGCGCGATAAATCTTCGCGGCGGCAAATTTTTTCCAATAAATGCGGCATCGACAAATTAATCGACAAATTGCTTGCCGGGTTGGCGGGCGGACTATGTGGCGGACTCATTATTTGATCCCAAAATTTTATCCCAAATCTGGTTCTGGATTTTAACCCAATTCTGTCTTTGGTGCCAAATCTGGCTTTGGACTTACCCCAATTCTGTCATTGGCGGTTTTGGACACCGCCAATGGCTCGTTCATACCACAAAAATGTTTTTTTGCGCAAAATTCTCGTAAGGGTTTTACCGTCGCCGCGCCCGCAAAGTAAACGTTGAAAATTGCGGTTAAATATACTAGGTTATAAGAGTGGCAAAGAGATAGCCACGAATCAATGAATGGAGAGATTCTTATGGCAAATGGTTGGCAAAGACCCATCTATGGTCAAACAATTGACACTGCCGCGTATGATGCGGGCCTGCGTCAATATATGGTCAATATCTATCGCATGATGGCGGGTGGATTGGCCCTGACTGGCGTGGTGGCTTGGTTCCTGGCGCACCAAGTCGAGCAAAATCCCGATTTGATGGCGGCCCTTTATGGTACGCCGATGAAATGGGTGATTATGTTCGCTCCGTTGGTGTTCGTGTTTATTTTTGCGGCGCGGATTGGCGTCATGTCCTTGTCGGCAGCCCAGACCACTTTTTGGGTTTATGCCGGATTGATGGGCTTGTCGCTGGCATCGATTTTCCTGGTTTACACCGGTCAAAGCGTCGCCCGCGTGTTCTTTATCGCCGCCGCCACTTTTGGTGCGACCAGCCTGTATGGTTACACCACCAAAACAAGTTTGGCACGTTTCGGCAGTTTCTTGATGATGGGCGTGATTGGCATCATCATCGCCAGCGTGGTCAATATCTTCGTCGGCTCGTCGGCGTTGCAATTCGCCATTTCGGTCATTGGCGTGTTGGTGTTTACTGGCCTTACCGCCTATGACACCCAACGTTTGAAAGAAGTCTATGACGGCTCCATGGGCGAGCAAAACTTGGGCAAATTGGCGGTGATGGGGGCCTTAACCCTGTACCTCGATTTCATCAATATGTTCTTGATGATGTTGCAATTGTTCGGCGACCGCCGCAGTTAAGGACATGCGCCGGTGAGGATCAATCTGACGCGGCGCATGATGTTGGTGACGGGCAGGGGAATCCGATCTGGATTCCCCTGTTTGTTTGTTGTGATCGGGCTTTGCCTGGTTTTTGTCGCAGCCAGTTATGCCCCTCCCACTTATGCTGGTGCCGATTTTTTGGGAACGCCAGAGACCCGCGCCAAAAATGTCCCCGGCAATTACCATAAATGCCAAAATAAAGAAGTCGCCAATTTCGTTGGTCAAAATAAAGCAAAAGTCTTGGCGCAGGTCAAAACCATGAATTTCCGCACCTTGCGGGTGTTGGATGGCACCGCACCGGTCAATTACGAATTCGTCCCGGATCGTTTGACTTTGGTTATCTCTCAAAACGGGGTGGTGACGCGGTCCTTTTGCCGCTAGCGGCACCGACGGGGTAAAAATCTAGCAATTTCAGGATGTTACTGGATTGATTCGCGGCTTCCTGGTTCGCCGATCGCTCGCAGCTAAAGGCCGCGCTCGCAAATGCGCGGCTCTTTTGGCAAGTTTGAGACATTCCTTAAGCAAGGTTCTGAGTAAGTCCCAAAAGCGACATCCCTGCGCCCTCCCCCGCTTAATTGATTAGGGTATGAGAGGCGAAAGATGTCGCCTGGTTTATGTGATGGAAAAATTCTTTTTTGCGATTACGCCGTGATTTCCAATCCGGTTGCCTGGTCCACCGTTTTCATCGACAATTTGATCTTGCCGCGTTCGTCGAAACCGACCAATTTCACCTTGACGGTATCGCCGACATTGACGACATCGGTGACTTTGCCGACGCGGTTTTTGGACAATTCGCTGATATGCACCAGCCCGTCTTTGCTGCCCAGGAAATTGACAAAAGCCCCAAAATCCATGGTTTTCACGACTTTGCCGGTATAGATCACGCCCATTTCTGGCTCGGCGACAATGCCGCGAATCCAATTAAGGGCGGCATCGCTGGCGGCGGCATCGCTGGCGGCGACTTTGATGGTGCCATCGTCTTCGATGTCGATTTTGGCCCCGGTGGTTTCGGTGATTTCGCGGATGACTTTGCCGCCCGACCCGATCACATCGCGGATTTTTTCTTTGGGAATGTTGATGACGGTAATCCGTGGCGCGGTGCCAGCCACATCGCCGCGGGCGCCGGTCAAAGCCTTGGCCATTTCACCCAAAATATGCACCCGCCCCTGTTTGGCCTGGGCCAAAGCGGTGTGCATAATGTCCTCGGTGATCGAGGTGATTTTAATGTCCATTTGCAAGGCGGTGATGCCATTAACGGTACCGGCGACTTTGAAATCCATATCGCCCAAATGGTCTTCATCGCCCAAAATATCCGACAACACCGCGATGCCTGTGTCTTCTTTGATCAAGCCCATGGCAATGCCGGCAATTGGACGCGCCAAAGGCACCCCCGCATCCATCATCGCCAAAGATGTGCCGCACACCGTCGCCATCGAGGATGAGCCATTCGATTCGGTGATTTCCGAGACAATGCGAAGGGTATAGGGGAATTTATCTTTGCCAGGCAGCAAAGGATGCACCGCCCGCCAGGCCAATTTGCCATGCCCAATTTCGCGGCGGCCAGGCGATCCCATGCGACCCGTCTCCCCCACCGAATAAGGCGGGAAATTGTAATGCAGCATGAAATTTTCGCGGTAATCGCCATCCAAAGCATCGATCATTTGTTCATCCTGGCCGGTGCCGAGGGTGGCAACAACCAACGCCTGGGTCTCGCCACGGGTGAACAGAGCCGAGCCATGGGTGCGTGGCAAAATTCCAACATCGCATTGAATCGGGCGTATATCGGACAGGCCGCGCCCATCAATGCGTTGTTTGGTCGCCAATAAACCGCCGCGAACGATTTTTTCTTCCAAGCGTTTAAATTCTTCGATGATGACGGCTTCAGGCAATTCTGCCGCGGTCAATTCAGTTAATGCCCGTTCTTTAACCGCGGAAATTTTGTCGTGGCGCAGGGTTTTTTGCGATTCGCCATAGGCGGCTTTTAAGTCATCGCTGACCATGGCGGCGAGTTTGCTGCGCACACTGGCCTGTTCGGGCGGCGGCACCGGGGCCGGCCAGGCCGCTTTGCCACATTGGCGGGCGAGGTCGCTTATGGCGGAGATGACTTCTTGATAGGCCTTTTGACCGAAAGTGACCGCCCCCAACATAATGTCTTCGGATAATTCCTGGGCTTCGGATTCGACCATGAGTACGCCCTGGTCGGTGCCGGCCACCACCAATTCCAATTGCGAATCGGCCAAGTCCTGGCCGGTGGGGTTCAAGAGATATTGCCCGTTTTTATAGCCAACCCGTGCGGCCCCAATCGGCCCCAAAAAGGGAAGCCCCGAAATCGCCAAAGCCGCCGAGGTACCCAGCAGGGCGACAATATCGGGGTCATTTTCCAAATCATGGCTTAATAAGGTGCAAACCACTTGGGTTTCGTTGCGGAATCCTTCGACGAATAAGGGGCGGATGGGGCGGTCAATTAAACGCGAGACCAGGGTTTCCTTTTCGGTGGGGCGGCCTTCGCGTTTGAAAAATCCGCCCGGAATTTTACCGGCGGCAAAATATTTTTCTTGGTAATTGACGGTCAGGGGGAAGAAATCGATGCCTGGCTTCATCGTTTTGGCGGCCACCACGGTGCATAACACTGTCGTTTCGCCCAAACTGGCTAACACCGCGCCATCGGCTTGACGGGCCATGCGGCCGGTCTCGAATCTTAAACTGCGTCCTCCCCAGGTCAGTTTCTTCTCGGTAATATTAAACATTATTTTTCCTATCGTGCATTTTTGCGAGGTTTTCGTGAGTGGTGCCAATGATTAAGCGGCCAAAGCCTGGCAAATTCTGCCAAGCTTTGGCCAATGCGGGGTATAAAGATCGCTTAGCGGCGTAAGCCCAGTCGAGAGATCAAACTTTCATAGCGTTTGACATTTTTGGCTTTGAGGTAATCGAGCAAACGTCGCCGTTGCCCCACCATCACCAACAAACCGCGCCGCGAATGAAAATCTTTTTTGTGAAAGGCCAAATGATCGGTCAGGTTGCGAATCCGTTCAGATAAAATGGCGACCTGGACTTCGGGCGAGCCTGTATCGTCGCCTTTGGTGGCATATTCTTTGATGAGCGCCTCTTTGCGCTCTGGGGTAATCGACATCGGTTTTTCCTTAACATAAAAGGGTTTTTTCATAGAGATGGTAACAAAATTCGCACCCACCAAATCGCCAAACCACACGGAACAACCAGGTGAATTGGCTAAATTATGTCGGCACAATCCTTGGCATAAACACGCGGCGGGGGGAGAAATTATTTCCTTCCCACCTTCCCAAGGCAACCAGGTCGCCACCATAATAGGCCAAAACGGCGTCATGACCGTTTTGTCGGGCCGTTTCGGTATTTATTCCAATCGAACCATCGCTTGAGTTCGGGCCTAACCTTGCGGCATCAATCGTCACCGTGCGGCCAAAAGCCAGAAAATCTGCCTCGGCTGCCGTCACTTCAATTACCAAGATGTCGTCCAGTAATGAGGTTAAAGGCAAGATAAAAGACAAATCGCGGGCAGTATGACCGATTGAAAAAATCTTTTCCAGTGAAATCGCATTTTCGATCTTGCATCTGCCAACGGCGGTGCGGCGTAAATCGCCGACATGACCAAACGTGCCGAGTTTAAGCGCCAGATCGCGGGCAATGGATCGCACATACACCCCCTTGCCGCAATCCAGGGTAAAACTTGATTTTTCAGGCCTGTGGTGGATAAGTTTCAGATTATGCACCGTCACCGCGCGAGGTTGGTGCAGTTTGGTCTCCCCGGCGCGGGCGCGGGCATAGGCGGGTTTGCCCTGGATTTTAAGGGCGGAAAAATCGGGGGGGATTTGCATGATGTCGCCGATAAATTGGGGGATGGCCTGTGCGATGTCGGCTTCGGTCGGGCGGTGGTCGGATTGCGCGATAACCTCGCCCTCGGCATCATCGGTGGTGGTTTGCGCCCCCCATAGGATCGAGAAATCATAGGATTTATGGCTGGCGACGACATAATCGACCAATTTGGTCGCGTGGTTTAGGGCTATCGGCAACACCCCGCTCGCCAACGGATCAAGCGTCCCGCAATGGCCGGCTTTGTCGGCATTTAGGTGTTTTTTCACCTTGTTCGTCGCCGTGTGCGACGACATGCCCAGCGGTTTGTCGAGAATGATCCAGCCACTGGCGGGGTTGCCAGCAAGGGTTTTATCCATCATATTATTGACCGTACTCATTTTGATTCCATTATTTGTTATCGCTCAAAAATTTGGACGATATGTCGTTTGACCGTTTCAATGTATAATTTAACATTAGCGAATGACATTGAGATTCAAAAATGGTAGGAAAAAAGAAACTGGAGTTTTATGATGGATTTTGACTTCAAACAATTAGAGTCCGATAATTTCAAAGAGGATTCAGTGCGTGAAGCCTTTATTATGCCGATTTTGCAAAAATTGGGCTATGTCGATCATGGTGTCGGTGAATACCGCATTCATCGAAGCATAAAATTATCTGATAATTGGGTAAGACTAGGTTCGCGTGATATTGAAATCAACCCGATATTCCCGGATTATGTTTTAAGCTATAATGGAAAAAAACATTTTCTAATTGAAGCGAAGCGACCCAGCGTGAACATTCACGAAGGAAATGCAATTCATCAAGCGTTCTATTATGCCATTCATCCCGAAATAAAATGTGATTTCTTTGCTCTGTGTAATGGCTATTTTTTTAATATTTTCAATCTGCAACGCGAATGTATTGCCGCTATCAATCTGAAAGAAATTGATAAGAAATGGGGGATTTTGCAAGAATATTTAAATAAAAAGGGCGAGCCTATTGCCCCAAAAATTGAACACGAGCGTAATTATTTGCTGCGTTCACCCCCCACGGCCAACATTACTACGAACAAGCAATCGGTCAAACGTCATTTTGGTGTCCACCCCTATTTTACCCGTCAGGTGTGGAACGTTGTGCGTGATTATATTGAACATTTGTCTGATAAAGGAGACGTGGTGCTTGATCCATTTGGCGGAAGTGGGGTTACGGCGATTGAGGCGGCCATGACCGACCGCAAAGCGATTCACGTTGATCTTAACCCATTGTCTTGCTTTATCGTCGAAGGCTTGATTTCACTGGTTAATCCTAATGAGTTACAAGTGGAAATTGACCGTATTGTTAAAAATTTCCCGAACCAGTTGGAAAAATTATTGTCACAGAGCGATTCTGAAATAGACCAAGAATTGATGGAATATTATCCAGTTGACAATGATCTCCCCGATGGTTCGGATGCGCCAACATTATTGGGATTGTTCAGCCGCAGGCAACTCATCGAATTGGCTTTGCTCAAAAAATTGGTCTATGCCAGTCGAAAAAAACCAATCAGACAATCTTTGTTGGTGGCATTTTCGAGCACCATCAATAAAATAAATTTAACCTTTCATCGTAATGATCGAAGATCAGAGGGTGGCGGCCCCGGCGGTGGGGGTGACAGTGGGGTTATGCGTTATTATCGTTATCGTATTGCGCCTGAACCGACGATCTTAGATACATTGACGGTTTTTAAGCAAAAAGCCAACCGCTTACGCCAAGCGAAAATTGATGTGCAAACCAAAATTAACCAAACGACAATCAAGGATTTTATTGTCATTAAAGGGGATGCAGCTAATTTACACATGATAGAAGATCAATCCGTGGATTATATTTACACTGATCCGCCCTATGGCAAAAAAATACCTTACCTTGATTTGTCGGTGATGTGGACAAGTTGGCTCGATATGTCGATAAGCGAGCAAGATTTTGACCGCGAAGCCATTGAAGGCGGCTCGCGTGACAAAGGCAAATCGGATTATGGCGATTTAATTATAGGCTCGATCAAAGAAATGTATCGAGTACTAAAATGGAATCGTTGGATGAGTTTTGTGTTCCAACATCAAGACCCGTATTATTGGCATTTAATCGTCGAAAACGCCGAGAAAATAGGCTTTGAATATGCGGGGACGGTACACCAAAATAACGGACAATCAAGTTTCAAAAAAAGGCAAAATCCGTTTCGGGTATTGTCAGGTCAGCTTATTATCAATTTCAAAAAAATCCACAATCCGATTTTGCGCAGCAAATTTCCTGTGGGCAAAGAACTTACGCCAGTATTGTTGAATCATATCGAGGCCATCATCGCCAAATATAACGGCGCAACCAGCGAGCAAATCACGGCTGAATTAATTACCTATGCGATGGACAGTGGTTATTTGGACGTTTTATATAAAGAATATTCTGATTTGCCAAAATTGATCGAGGCAAATTACGCCTTCGATGAAATATCTCAGAAATACCATCTGAAACCGAATACAAAATTTAAAGTTCATATACCCGTCGAATCAAGGGTAAGGTATTTTGTTTATAATTACTTAAATAGATGCGAGCGCGAACGCATTTACCCCACCTATGACGAAATTGTGTTCCATGTTTTGCCATTGTTGAAAAATGGGGTCACGCCGGAAACACAAACCATCACAGAAGTCTTAAATCGCGTTGCCTATCAATTTGGTAAAGAGCAATGGCGGTTAAAAACCGATCAATTTAATCTAAGTGTCTGAGGATGACGGGCCGGGTTTGAACCAAAACGGCTTTTAAAGGAACCTCCGAACAAGTCACTTTTTTGCCAAAAGAACGGCGCATTTGCGAGCTCGGCCTTTAGCTGCGAGCCGAAGGCGAAGCAGGAAGCCGCGAAGCAATCCAGAAAAATCTAGCAATTTTAGGATGCTACTGGATTGCTTCGCGGACGTAAACGTCCGCTCGCAAATGACATTTTTTTTGTTTTTGAGACATGTTCAGAACTTCCTGAAGGAAGCTCTGAACAAGTCCTAAAAAAAAGCGTCATTACCCGCCGATATATCCGTGGAACACGGATATTTCGAGTCGGGTAATCCCCCATGAGTGTTATTCACCAAAATGCCTGGGGATTACCCGACTCGGGAGGCCGTTGCCGCCTCCAAAGCAGCTTACAGCCTTGGCTTACATGCCGGCATAGACCTGCTGCCGCACTTTTTCCAGACGTTGCAGAATCGCGTCCAGGTTTTCCGGTTTAATCATAAATTCCTGGAATCCATCCATGCCGGCCTTAGCCATTTCGGCGGGGGCATCGCGGTCATAAAATTGTGCCAAGCCTGCCGCGCGGGTGAGCATGGCAAAACCCGCCTGTAAAAACTTATCATTGCCCATTTTGGCCGCGCTGTTGATCGGCAATTGACCAAGCGTAATATTAACCTTGGATTGTACCTCAGGGCTGGCGACAAAGGCCAGGAATTTACGGGCTTCGGCCTTATTTTTGGCCCCACTTGGCATATGAATCGTCTCGGTGGGGGCATCCTCGGCCATTTCAATCCCCTTGGTTATCTCCGGGAATTGGAAAAAGCCAATTTTGTCCTCAGCCAGGCCGGCGGATTTAAGCGATTCGACCAGGAAATTCCCCATCAAATACATGGCGGCTTCGCCTTTGATGAAATAAGCCTGGGATTCCTGCCATGAAACGGTGGCATGGTTTTTGACGAAATAGCCAGGTTTCACCAATTCGCCCCAATGTTCAAACACTTTGCGCACCCGGGCATCGGTATAGGGGATTTTGCCGCCGGTTAAATCCATGTGGAATTGAAACCCGTTGGTACGCAGGTCTAAATAATCAAACCATCCGCCGGTTGTCCAGGTCGATGATTTGGTACCAATGGCAAACGGGGTGACGTTATTGTCTTTTAACTTTTTGGCGACGGCCAGCATTTCCGCCCAATTTTGCGGGGCTTTTAACCCGTACTTGTCGAAAATATCTTTGCGGTAATAGACCCCCCATTGATAGGTGCTGTAGGGAATGCCATATTGCTTGCCATCAAAAGTCACGACACTTTTTGCCGATTTCATGGTTTTATCGAGGCCACTGGCTTGCCAAACATCGGAAATATCCGCAAATAACTTGCCTTTGACTTGGGGGGCCATGCGGGCACCGGCATACCAGGAAACGATATCGGGGGCCTCGGCCGAGAGTTGGTTGTTGATAACCGATTTATAGGCTTCGTGATCAAACACGTTCCAGGTGACGTTGATGTCTGGGTTGGCTTTCTTAAAATCATTGATCAATTCAGTCCAGGCTTTTTTCGGGGCCGGGTCTGATGTATCATTATTGATAATCAACGTGCCGGCTGTGGCCTGGAAACTTAAGAATTGCAGGGCTAAGGCGATGGCCGCCCATCCTGCGATACGTCGTGATAGCTTTATCATAACAACTCCCTTTCAAAGTGACCACCGGTATTGGCGATGGTCGGTTGGATTAACGTCACTGTGGCGTATGCAGCCGCCAGATATTCACAGAATAAGGCGCAACGCTTAGGTCGCCCATGATCAATTCGGCATTTTCAGCCAAGGGTTGCAAATCATGCGACACTGGCGAAAAATTTTGCATAAAGACCAAATCCCCCAATTTCGTGGCGCGGCAATCTTGGGGATAATTTCGATCATGAATCCCTAAATACGTTACCAATATCTTATTGATAATTTCGTGATCTGGCAATCCCATCAAGCGAAAAATGTGACCATAACGCGATAATAAGATACCGCCATCACGATAACGTGCCAAAATTTCGATGGCGGGATCAAGGGAGTCTGGATCGGCGTGGTCGCGCCAAATACCGAGTTGAAGGGTTTGCGGCTGCGCCAAGCCATTTTTATCTTTAAGGTCAATTGTGGCCTGGTCAAAAAAACCATCGGGCAAAGATTCGCTGGTGCTGATGGCGAAACCACAAATTTCCCGATGCTGTTTTAGGTCAATCGTCAATGCCTGGGATTTGCTGGCAAAGCGGGGCAGCAACAGGCATTTGCCTTTGAAATTTTTTAATTTTTGGCTGAGATCATCGGCAACCAGTGGCAATGACGGTGCAATCACGACATCATATTGGGTAAAATCCGCCGTGGCGGGGATGATCGCAAGGTCATGACCCAATTGGCGCACCGCGCTGTAGCAACGAAACATAATATCCAGCGTGTGATAGGAGTCGCCTTGGGGTTGGATTTTGTTCGCCCAAATACTGGGGAAATCAAAAACCAGCGCAATTTTGGCGGTATTTTTTTGCGCCTTTGGCAAAATATTGCCCAATTTTTTGATTTCGCTCGCAATTTGTGATGCTTCCTTGCCGCCCTGGGCCAGATTGCGTTCGGGGGTGAATAATCCGTGGTGGAATTGTTCCTGCGCCTTGGCATATTGCTCGAAACGGAAATAACTCACGACTTCGGCCCCGTGGGCAAAGGCCTGCCAACTCCAGAGCCGTACCATGCCCTGGGCCGGTGCCGGGTTATAGGCGGCCCAATTCACCGCGCCCGGTTGTTGTTCCATCACCCAAAATCGCTGTTCTGCCGTCATTTGGCGATAAAGCTCGTGGTGAAAGGCCGGAATATCGGGGTGACCCACCCGCGCGTAACGGATTTTTTCCGCCGCCGTAAAATTCAACTTCGACATAAAACCCAAGGGGTACGAATCCCAACCGACAAAATCGAGTGCTTGCGCCACGTCATAATGGTCGAAGTCAGTGAAAAATCCCATATAATTATGACCAATATTGCGGCCACCATTTTGTTGGATGATCGTGACTTGTTCCAGATTAAAATCCACCACTTGCGCCGAGGAATAACGGTGAAAATCAAGCCAGTGCGACGGGTTGGCTTCGGTGGTGGTCAAATTGGGCAGGTCGATTTCGCTAAAATCCCGATAGATCATGCTCCAAAATTGATTGCCCCAAGCATCGTTCAAGGCCGCAATCGTGCCATATTTTTGCCCCAGCCAGATGCGAAAACCATCTTGTGCGGCGGCGGAATAACTTAACACCGTGTCGTGACAGCCATATTCATTATCGGTTTGCCAACCATCGACCAAATGGGCAAAACGTCGCGCAAATTCGGTGGTGATGCGACGTGATTCTTGGCGATAGCGCGGACTCGAAAAACAATAATGGCGACGCGAGCCAAAATTTCGTACCCGCCCGTCGCGGTCGCTGGCCAGAATATCGGGATATTGATCGCTCAACCATTTAGGCGGCGTGGCGGTGGGGGTACCGAGGATGATTTTCATTCCCTCGCGCTTTAACAAGGCAATCACCCGCTCAAGCCAGCCAAATTGATATTGACCTGGGTGTGGCTCGCACATGGCCCAGGAAAATTCGCCAATCCGCACCCATTCAAGTCCAAGATTTTTTATTTTAGCGACATCGCCCGTCCAATTTTCTTCGCTGGTTTGTTCGGGGTAATAACACACACCTAATTCCATAATCGTCCCCTTGGTCAAATTTATATCGGCGCAATCGCCGCCGCCAAACGCGGCAAGGCGCGACCGTCTTGGTCAAAGCCATAATAATCTTCGGGGGCAACGGTGAAATCAATGCTTTCGCCCATCGTCGATTTTATTGTTCCATCGGTTTTGATGATAAAATTCGCCGCCGATTCGGAAGAGTCGACCGTTTCCGCCGCTCCGTTGGGGTTTTCGCTGTTATGGGGCCGCGATTTTCCCCCCGATTTGGCCATAAAAAGATAGGTCGAATCGCCCAACCGTTCGACCCAATCAATTTTTTGCGTCAAGAACGATGGGCCATGTCTGCCGAGCTTGATATTTTCGGGGCGTACGCCCAGGGTGATCGGCGCGCCGACCGCCATATGTTTGCCTGATAATTTGGCGGTAACGGTAACCTTGTCTTGCAATGTCACCTCGATATGGTGGTCATAAATCCCCGTCACGGTGCCGTCAAGTCGGTTGATTTTGGGCGAGCCAATAAATTGGGCGACAAAGAGATTGGCGGGATGGTGATAAAGCTGCATCGGGCTGCCTTGCTGCGCCACCGAGCCATCGCGGGCTATGGCGGCGGCCCCACTATTGAGCAATACGATGCGATCCGCCAAGGTCATTGCCTCGGTTTGGTCATGGGTCACATAAATGGTTGCCGATTTTGCGTGTTCGCGGTGAATCTTGGCAATTTCATAGCGGGTTTGCAACCGCAACGCCGCATCGAGATTGGATAATGGCTCATCAAATAAAAATAATTTCGGTTGCCGAATAATGGCACGGGCAATCGCCACGCGCTGTCTTTGCCCGCCGGATAATGCCTTGGGTTTGCGCTGTAAATAAGGAGTTAGCTCCAAAATCTCGGCGACATTTTTGACCCTGGGCGCGATGACATTTGCGGCTACGCCGCTCATTTTCAAGCCAAAGCATATATTGTCATAGACCGTCATGTGGGGATACAGGGCATAATTTTGGAACACCATCGCTATGCCGCGTTGCGACGGGTCGAGGCCATTGACCATTTTGCCATCGATATGGATGCTGCCTTGGCTCGCTTCTTCGAGGCCGGCGATGATGCGCAATAAGGTTGATTTGCCACAGCCCGACGGGCCAACAATCACGCAAAACTCGCCGGTTTTAAGCATGATATTGACATCATTGAGTACCTTTACATTGGTAAAGGGATAGGATTTTGACAGGTTTTTAATTTCGACGGCTTCCATGACGTTTCCTTTGTATTAGAAAAGATTTCTTTTCAGTGGCTTTTGTATTTTACTTATGGTTGTGATTATGATACAAAAAAAGAGTAAGGTAAAGCATAATTAAGGAAGGTCTGATTAAGTCGAAAAAGGGAGCGTCATTACCCACCGCGCTGTCCGTGAATAACGGACAGCGCGAGTTGGGTAATCCCCCAGGAGTTTTGGGAATAATCCTCCTGGGGTCTTTCCCCCGACCAATGTTTTACGACATTGGCGGGCGACAGGCCCAAACTCGCGCTGTTTAAGTCGAAAAAGGGAGCGTCATTACCCACCGCGCTGTCCGTGAATAACGGACAGCGCGAGTTGGGTAATCCCCCATGAGTTTTGGGAATAATCCTCCTGGGGGATTACCCGACTCGGACTGCAAGCGGAAATCCGCTTGCAGTCCGGCGGGTAATGACGCTCCATTTTTAGGGCTTTTTTAGACTTTCTATAAGAATCGTATGAACCACAATAATCATATGAACCAACAAAATCATCACCAAGGGGGAATGTATAGATATGACTGCGATTGACGTTACGTCACACCCGCCTGATCAAACACCAGACAGCCAAACGCCCGTGGCTCGCACAGGGCGTCGCCTGGCATTTCGTTATACGCCGTGGTTATTTATGGCCCCGGCTATTATTTTCTTTGTCCTTTATGTGGTCATACCGATTGGCCGCTCGATGGTCCTAAGCCTGTATAAATGGGATGGGTTGGGCGAGAAATTATTTATCGGTTTTGATAATTATCGGGCTTTGTTTCATGACCCGCAATTTTACACCGCCCTGGTGAATAATTTTTGGTGGCTGGTGTTTTTTTTGCTGTCGGTACCGATGGGATTGGCGATTGCGCTGTTCTTAAACCAAACCGTTTTTGGCATACGCCTGATTAAATCGCTGTTTTTCTTTCCCTTTGTCATCTCCCAGGTCGTGGTCGGGATGGTGTTTTCTTGGTTTTACGAGCCGAATTTTGGCCTGTTGGGGCATATTTATCGCTGGTTTGGCGCGGAACCGATTGCCCTCTTGGCCGATGACCGCTTTGTCACTTTTGGGATTATTTTTGCTGGCCTCTGGCCGCAAACCGCCTATACCATGATTTTGTATTTGACCGGATTAAACAGTCTTAGGCCGGAATTAATCGAGGCGGCGCGGATTGATGGCGCCAAAAGATTTAAATTATTTTGGCATGTCATCTTACCGCAATTGCGACCGGCCAGTTTTATCGCCGTGGTGGTCACGGTCATTGGGGCCTTGCGTTCGTTTGACATGGTGTCGGTCATGACCAAGGGCGGGCCCTATGGCTCATCAACGGTGCTGGCCTATTACATGTATGAAACGGCATTGTCGGAATATGGCTATCGCATGGGCTATGGCGCGGCCATTGCGGTGATATTGTTCCTCATTATGATGGTGTACATAAGTTACTTTGTCTATCGCATGACCAAGAATGAGCGGGGGATGTAGCCATGTATCCATTACCTATACAAAAACGCCACCAAACGGTGCGTTTTACCTATTACGTCGCTTTGCCGATTTTTTGTCTGTTGTGGCTGATTCCGTTATTGGCGGTGATCGCCACTTCGGTGCGCCCGATGGGGGATTTGAACGGCGGCAATTATTGGGGGCTGCCCTCATCATTTGATTTGGTTAAAAATTACAGCGAAATTTTTACCAACGGGCCATTGGGCCTTTATATGCTCAACAGCCTGAAAGTCACCATTCCCACCGTGATTGGCACCATTATTTTGTCAAGTTTGGCCGGTTTTGCCTTGGCAAATTATGAATTTCGGCTGAATAAATGGGTCTTTATGTTTTTTGTGGCTGGAAATTTCGTGCCGTTTCAAATCCTCATGATTCCGGTGCGTGATTTTACCCTGAAAATTGGTTTGTATGATACGTCGTTGGGGTTGATATTTTTCCATATCGCTTTTCAAACCGGATTTAGCACGCTGTTTATGCGCAATTTTATCCGAGAATTGCCGCGTGAATTGGTTGAATCGGCGCGGGTTGAGGGTCTGTCGGAATGGAAAATCTTTCGCTATATCATCCTGCCCTTGGTGCGACCGGCGGTGGCGTCCTTGGCCTTGTTGGAATTTACCTTTGTCTGGAATGATTTTTTCTGGTCTTTGGTACTTACGCAAAGTAAATATACCCAACCGGTGACGGCGGGAATCCTGGCGTTGAATGGGCAATATAGCAGTGCCTATAATTTAATGAGTGCGGCGGCTTTATGTGCCGCACTGCCGCCGATCATTGCCTTTTTTCTGTTGCAAAAGCATTTTATTGCCGGACTCACGCTCGGCGGGGGGCGGGAATGAGGGGCGAGGTTATTCACCTATCCAACGATCATTTGTCCCTACAATGGTACCAGGATCAGACGGGCAATTACAATTGGCTCTATGCGGGGGTAAAAACCCGGGATGGCGTGGTGTTGCCGCAATTTCGCAGCAGCAATATGTTGGATAATGAACCGCGTTTGGCGGTGATGCCGAGCCTGGGGGCCGGTTGGTTTTACCAAACTGGGGTAAAAATGGCGCGAAGAAGCCAATCCTTCAAGGGCTATTTCGACCGCGCCAGCCATGAAATATCCCATGATGGGATGGTGTTTAAGTTTCATGAAGATGATATGGGGGTCATTCTCACCCAATCATTTCACTTTGTCGGCGATGGGACATGCGTGGCCGCACATTGCCAATTGGACAATGGCGGCGATCACGCGGTTGATTGCGACTGGTTGGCATCGCTCACTTTGCCGCTCGCGGTCACGGTGAAACATATGCTGAGCCTGAATGGCCGCCACCTCAAAGAATTTCAAACCGAATGGCAAGAATTGGCGATGGGGACGGTGGTACGCGAAAATCGGCGGGGACGTACCTCGTTCGACAAGCCGCCATCTTTGATGTTCAGCGAATTTTGCGGGCAGGGTGCCGAGCATAATGGCCGCGTCGCGGCGGTACATTTGGCCTGGTCAGGCAATAACCGCCTGGTGGTGGATCGCGGCGATGGGCAGTATTTTGTCCAAGCGGGGGAATTGTTTAACCAACCCCTAGAAATCGCGGCGGGCGCAAGCTATACCACCCCGACCGCTTATTTTACCTTTAGCAACCAAGGCTTAAATGGGGCGAGCCAGAATTTTCACGCCCTCACCCGCCGCATCATGCCGCAATTATCGCGCCCGCGCCCGGCCTTACTCAATTCTTGGGAAGCGATATATTTCGATCACGCGGCGGAAAGATTACGCCAATTGGTCGATTCGGCGGCGGCCTTAGGGGTGGAGCGGTTTGTGCTGGATGATGGCTGGTTTCATGGCCGCCGCAATGACACAGCGGGTCTCGGCGATTGGTGGGTTGATAGGGCGGTCTATCCCCAGGGCCTGGGCTGGCTGATTGATCTCGTGCATGAGAAAAATATGGAGTTTGGCCTGTGGATTGAACCGGAAATGGTCAATCCCAACAGTGACCTCTATCAAAACCATCCCGATTTTGCTTTGGCGGCGGGGCCGCGGCTTGTCACCGGCCGCAACCAAATGGTATTGGATTTCGCTAATCCGACGGTTTTCGATGATATTTACCAAAAAATCAGCAAAATATTAAGCGATCATGCGATTGATTTTATCAAATGGGACATGAACCGCGATATTGCCCCGTCAATCTCGCCCAATTTGGGGCTGGATGTGGCGCATCAGCAAACGCTCGCGGTTTACCGACTATGGGAAAAATTAACCCGCGATTTTCCCAAGATTGAATTTGAATCCTGCTCCTCCGGCGGCGGGCGCGTCGATTTGGGCATTTTACGCTATGCCGCGCGGGTATGGACCTCAGATTGCAACGATGCCCATGAAAGATTGACGATTCAAAGCGGATTCTTGCGGTTTTTCCCCCCCGAAATCATGGGGGCGCATGTTGGCCCCTCGCCCGCCCACACCACGGGCCGGCAACATAGCATGAGGTTCCGTTGCCAAGTCGCGTTTTTTGGGCATTTTGGTTTGGAACAACGGGTGGACGAAGTATCGGCTCATGACCAGGCGGTTTTGCGATTCTGGCTTGATGCCTATAAATCCAAGCGGCATTTGATCCACGGGCAAAAATTATGGCAAACCCATAATGGCGATGGGGTCATGGCCTGGATCAGCCATAATGCCAGCGAAAAATCCGGCATAATTGGCATTTACCGCGATGCTGGCAATAATTTCACCTATCCCCCGCCAGTGCTTTTGCCCATGATGCGGGACTGGGGCAAGATTAAATTTCGCGTCATTGAAGACAGGCCACAAGATAACAGCGACAAAATCGTTCACGCCACCGACGCGACCTGGCGTCAGGCCCTTGAGCATATATCGATCTCCAGTCGCTTTCTGGCCGATCATGGGCTTATCTTGCCGCAAATGCCGCCGGATACGGCAATTATGTTGCAATATGAGGAAGAATTGGTCGCGTGAACGCCGCATCCAACGCATTTTGCAAAATATAGGTGGCGGCGGATTGGTCGATGATGGCGGCGCGGCGGGCGCGGGACAGATCGGCGGCGATCATGATTTTCTCGGCGGCTTGGGTGGATAGGCGTTCGTCCTGGAAAAACATGGGCAATGAAATAAATTCGCCGAGATTACGCGCAAATTGGCGTACCGATTGGCAGCGTTTGCCGACCGTGCCGCTCATTTCGATGGGGTAGCCAATCACCAGGGCGCAGACATCACGCTCGGCGATGATTTTTGCCAAAATGGCGGCATCGGCGGCGAATTTGCCGCGGCGGATGGTCATAAGGGCCGAGGCAATCAAATGCGAGCGATCCGCAATCGCCAGGCCAATGGTTTTGCTGCCCACATCCAGGCCTAAGATCGGGCGGTTTTTTTCCACCGCATTTTTCCAGTCGGTTTTGTCAATAATGGGCATGAAGGATAATGTACCGCGAAAGGATGTTGAAAAGTATTATTTAGGGTAGTCTGAATAAGTCTAGTTTTACCCCCCCCTTCTAAAGGACGGTCTGAATAAGTCTCCTTTTGCCAAAAGAACGGCGCATTTGCGAGCGGCGAAGCCGCGAAGTAATCCAGAAAAATCCAGCAATTTCAAGATATTACTGGATTGCTTCGCGGGCGTAAACGCCCGCTCGCAAATGCCACTTTTTTGTTTTTGAGACTTGATCGGACTAACCTAAAGAAGGGGGGGTAAATAAATTTTCGGATTAATCAGACCGTCCTTAAGGAAGGTCTGAACAAGTCTAGTTTTACCCCCCCTTCTTTAGAAGGGGGGGAAAGC
>JASGCR010000219.1 GCA_030054015.1 Candidatus Symbiobacter sp.
TCGCGGCAAAAATCTGCGGGTAATGACGCTCTTTAGTCGGCGCGGCGGAGAAGGCTTGAATAATTTGCGCAATTGACGGGTGTTAAGACCGCGCAATGTCCTGGCTTGCAATTTGCGGCAAAAAAGTTTATGAGCTTGCCTTTGCCGTTGGTGCGGCGTTTGGGCTGCGCCAGGTTTTAATACGCCAGGCCTTAAGACCACGCCACAAAACCAAGAGGTTGCCAAACCAGCCAGGGGACATCACTCGGCAAGATGACCCGGTGACCCGACTGGGCGCAAGAACGGCGCATAACAGGATTTTTTAATGGACATCAGAAATTTGGCGATCATCGCCCATGTCGATCACGGTAAAACCACCCTGGTCGATAAACTTCTATTACAATCGGGCAGTTTTCGCGCCAACCAACAAGTCGCCGAACGCGCCATGGATTCCAACGATTTAGAACGCGAGCGCGGCATCACCATCCTCGCCAAATGCACCAGCGTTGAATGGCAAGGCGTACGCTTAAACATCGTCGACACACCCGGCCACGCCGATTTTGGCGGCGAAGTCGAACGCATTCTGTCGATGGTCGATGGGGTGGTGGTCTTGGTCGATGCCGCCGAAGGCCCCATGCCGCAAACCAAATTTGTGACGGGTAAGGCCTTGCGCCTGGGCCTCCGCCCGATTGTGCTGATCAACAAAGTCGATCGCAGCGATGCCCAGCCGCAAGTCACCCACAATGCCGTGTTTGATTTGTTTGCCGCCCTTGATGCCACCGAAGACCAATTGGATTTTCCGACTTTATTTGCATCGGGCCGCAATGGCTGGGCCAGCGAAACCCTGCCCGCGCCGGGCGAGGATCATCCCAAAGACCTGTCCGCTTTGTTTAATCTGATCGTTAAGCATATTCCCCCCCCCAAAGTGGTCAAAGACGCGCCCTTTGCCATGCTGGCAACCATATTAGAAGCCGATCCTTATTTGGGGCGGATTCTGACTGGTCGCATTTTATCGGGTACGGCGCGGCTCAATATGCCGGTCAAGGCGTTAAGCCGCGACGGCACCGTGATCGAATCGGGACGTTTGTCGAAATTATTGGCGTTTCGTGGCCTGACGCGGGTGGGGATTGAGGAAGCCGAGGCGGGCGACATCATCGCCATTGCTGGCCTCACCGAAACCACCGTTGCCGACACCATCTGCGCCCCCGAAGTGATGGAGCCGATTGCCTCCACCCCGGTTGATCCGCCGACTTTGGCGATGATTTTCTCGATCAATGATTCGCCTTTGGCGGGGCGCGAGGGCGACAAAGTCACCAGCCGCGTCATACGCGACCGGCTGTGGCGCGAAGCCGAGGGCAATGTCGCCCTCCGCATCAAAGACACCGATGTCGGCGACGCTTTTGAGGTCGCGGGACGCGGCGAATTGCAATTGGGCGTGTTAATCGAAACCATGCGGCGCGAGGGGTATGAATTGTCGGTCTCGCGGCCACGGGTATTGATGCGCGACGATCCCGCAACCGGCAAAAAATTGGAACCGATCGAAGAAGTCGTCATCGATGTCGATGAGGAATATGCCGGCGTGGTGGTCGAAAAATTGGGCGTACGCAAGGGCGAAATGACCGACATGCGGCCATCCGGCGGCGGCAAGACGCGGATTGTCTTCCATGCCCCGTCACGCGGGTTAATTGGCTATCACGGCGAATTTTTGACCGACACCCGCGGTACCGGCGTGATGGCGCGGATTTTCCATGCTTATGCGCCGTATAAAGGCCCGATTGCCGGTCGCCGCAATGGGGTCTTGATCTCCAATGCCGATGGCAGCGCGGTGGCTTATGCTTTGTGGAATCTCGAAGAACGCGGCGGCATGTTCATCAATCCCGGCGAGGCAGTTTACGAGGGCATGATCATTGGCGAACACACCCGCGACAACGACCTGGAAGTCAACCCGTTAAAGGGCAAGCAACTCACCAACATCCGCACCACCGCCAAGGACGAGGCGGTGCGTTTGACGCCGCCGCGCATCATGTCGTTGGAACAGGCCATCAGTTATATCGAGGAAGATGAATTGGTCGAAATCACGCCGACATCGATCCGCCTGCGCAAAAAGCTGCTCGACCCCAACGCCCGCAAACGCGCCAGCAAATCCGCGGCGGCTTAGCGCACACCCCGTGGGGTGACCGCACCTACGGGGTGAGATGGCGGTGGGGCATTAAAGTCACCCGCCGCCAATTCCACTCGGTTCAGATCGGACTTAACCCCAATTCTTGCAAAAACCGATTATGTTGATTTTTGCTGGCGGTGATTTTGGCTTCGATCTCGGTTAATTTGCGCTGCACCTCGGCGAGGTCGATTTTTTGTTCCGCTTGATTGGCATTGATATAGCGCGAAATATTGAGGCTCCAATCATTTTTCTCGATCTCGGATTTCGTCACGCGGCGGGCATAGCGTTCGATTTCGCTGCGATTTTTATAACAGGCGACGATTTTGGAAACGTGGGAGTCTTCCAGGCGGTTTTGTCGTTTGCCCTTGGTAAATTCTGGGGCGGCATTGATGAACAGCACGTCGTCGGTTTTTTTGCATTTTTTAAGCACGACAATACATACCGGGATGCCGGTCGAATAAAACAAATTGGGCGGCAATCCGATCACCGTGTCGATGCGGTCTTCGGTCAGCAATTTTTGCCGGATGTCGCGTTCAACCCCGCCGCGAAACAACACGCCATGCGGCAAGATAATCGCCATGGTACCCTGCTCGCCAAGATAATGAAACCCATGCAGCAAAAAGGCAAAATCCGCCGCCGAGCGCGGGGCCAGACCGTAATCTTTGAACCTGGGATCATGAGCCAGTTGCTCGGTATGATCCCATTTGTAACTAAAGGGCGGATTGGCGACCACCGCATCGAATTTCATTTTATGGGCAGGGTTGGGGTCGGATAAAATCTCCCAATCATTGTTCAAACTATCGCCGTGGTTGATTTCAAACAGCGTGTCATTCACCCCATGCAGCAACATATTCATCCGCGCCAGGTTAAAGGTGGTGATGTTGCTTTCCTGGCCGAAAATCTTGGCCCCTGGGGTGTTTTTGAGATGTTTGCGCACACTCAGCAATAACGAGCCGGAACCACAGGCAAAATCCATCACCTTTTTAATCTCGGTATTTTGTCCGGCGGCTGGGTTTTGCCCATCCAACACGACGATTTCCGCCAGAATATTGGATATTTGTTGCGGCGTGTAAAATTCGCCAGCTTTTTTGCCGCTGCCCGCCGCGAATTGCCCGATCAAATATTCATAAGCATCGCCCAACACATCGCTGTCCAATCGGTGGAGATCATCTATGCCTTGGGCGATTTTGCTGATAATTTTACATAATTTTTCATTGCGGGCGGCGTAGTTTTTGCCGAGTTTTTCGGAATCAAGATTAATTTCGGAAAACAAACCTTTGAAATTTTCACGGAAAGATTTGGTTTCAATATATTTGAACCCTTCTTGAGTGGTTCTGAGCAAATCTTTACTTTGGGTGCGGGCGAGTTCAGCAATATTATCCCATAAATAATCGGGTTGGATGACATAGTGCATTTTGGTGCGCATCACCTCCTCGAATTCTTGGGTTTCGGTGGGGTTTTGCGCGTACCAATCTTTGAGTTTGATGTCGCCTGCGTTAAATTCCTTTTGCGCCTGTTCGCTATAGCGGTCGGAAATATAGCGCAAAAATAAAAACGACAACATGTAATCGCGGAAATCATCGGCATCCATGCCGCCGCGAAATTCATCCGCCAATGCCCATAATTTATTGCCCAGTTCTTGTTTTTGTTCTTCGGTCATGGTGTTTCCTTTATGAAGGTCTGAATAAGCCCCCCTTTTGCCAAAAGAGCCGCGCATTTGCGAGCCATCAGAATTGTCCAATTGCGAAGCAATTGGGTAACAATTCGATGCTGCGAGCGCATCGCGCGAAGCAGGCCAGCAATAATGCCGCGAAGCAATCCAGTTGCATCCAAAAATTGCTAGATTTTTCTGGATTGCTTCGCGGGCGTAAACGCCCGCTCGCAAATGCCATTTCTTTTGTTTTTGAGACTTGTTCGTACCACCCTTAGGGAAGGTCTGAATGAGTCCCCCTTTTGCCAAAAGAGCCGCGCATTTGCGAGCGGTTGCATCGCAACCGCGAAGCAATCCAGTTGCATCCTGAAATTGCTAGATTTTTCTGGATTGCTTCGCGGGCGTAAACGCCCGCTCGCAAATGCCATTTTCTGGATTCTGAGACTTATTCAGACCTTCCTTAAGGAAGGTCTGAATAAGTCTAGTTTTACCCCC
>JASGCR010000220.1 GCA_030054015.1 Candidatus Symbiobacter sp.
GTAATCCCCCAGGAGTTTTGGGGAATAATACTCCTGGGGGATTACCCGACAGATTCATGCCGCTTCGCGGCAAAAATCTGCGGGTAATGACGCTCTCTTTTTGACGCAACCTTGGCGCTTTTATTGCCGCTTGACAATTTACGCGCATTAATATAATATTAAATAATCATCCAACGCGAACAACGGAGGGGAAATTATGAAACCGATAGCATCCAACCCAGGCACCAAATTGTCGCGCCGTAAATTTATCCAAAATGCGGCGGCGGTGGGTGTGGCCGCGCCGGCCGCCTTGTCCCTGCTCGGTACCACCGCCGATCCAGTGGCGGCGGCGGGCATCACCCCGCCTTTTTCGCCCTCTTCATTGCCCCAGGGCAAAAAATCGCGGGTAAATATCGCCCTAAAAGAAACCGGTTTGTTAAAAAATTGGCCGCCGCAAGTTTTGCAGGCCATCACCAAAATGGTCGAAGCCAACGCCAATCAGGGCAATTTTGCCGTGTTTGATGCCGATCAAACCAGTTATCAATGGGATTTGGAAGAGGCCTTGGTGGCCTATATGGAGTCCAAAGGGGTCATTTCACGCGACAAACTTGATCCGTCTTTAGTACTAATCCCCTTTAAAGATACGCCCGATTGGAAGGAAAGCCTAACCAGTTATTATTATCGCCTCGATGAAATTTCAGTGCGAGTTTCTTATCCTTGGTGCGCCCAGGTTTTCTCTGGGCTTAAGGTTAAAGATTTGAAACTTCATATCGATGCAATGATGGCGGAGGGTCGCCCGCTTGCGATCAAATATTGGGAAGGTGACAAAGTTGTCGAAAGCTTGGCGCATGTGCCGAATATTTATCGCGGCATGAACGAACTCTATAATTTCCTGATGGCAAACGGCATCGAGGTGTATGTCATTTCGGCCTCAAGCGAAGAGCTCATCCGCGCCCTGGTGTCCGATCCCAAATATGGCTATAATGTCAAACCGCAAAATGTGTTTGGCCTTAGCCTCATGCTCAAAGACGGCAAAGGCGGCATCACCAATTCGCGGCTCGAAATCGAGAAAAAATCCTATGACCCCGCCAAAATTGCCGAAATGACCATTACGCCCTATTTGGTCAACCCCGCCACCTATTGGGAAGGCAAATATGCCACCATTTTGGGCTATATTGACCAATGGCGCAAATCGGTGTTGGTCGGGGGGGATACGCCATTGTCGGATGGGTTTATGTTGCAGAATGGCGTCGATGTCGACAAAGGCGGGCTGCGCATTTGGGTCAATCGCAAGGATAAATATACGAAAAACATGACCGATATGTGGACGAAATCCGCCAAAGCCCAGGGCGAGCTTGGCCTGGCCGTCACCGCCGATAAAAATTGGCATGTGGTGAAACCGAACGACCTTGGCCCCAAAATTGTCAATGACGCCAATAAAAAGGGTGATCCGTATATTGCGGGTTAGAATCAGATTTACGCCCTTTCGCGGCAAAGATAAGAGCGTCATTAAAAAAAGGAGCGTCATTACCCGCCGAAATATCCGTGTTCCACGGATATTTCGGGTCGGGTAATCCCCCAGGAGTTTTGAGGAATAATCCCCCAGGAGTTTTAAGGAACAATACTCCTGGGGGATTACCCGACTCGCGCCATCCGTTTCACGGATAGCGCGGCGGGTAATGACGCTCCCTTTTTTTTACGCCACCTTGCGGGTAATGACGCTCCCTTTTTTTTGCGCCACCTTGCTGGTATGGCGACTCTGTTTGCCACCGCACAACCCATGAGCGGAAAAAAAAGAGCGTCATTACCCGCCGGACTGCGAGCGGATTTCCGCTTGCAGTCCGAGTCGGGGCCTGTCCCCCGCCCGTGACGTTAGTCACGGGTCGGGGGAAAGCCCCCAGGCATTTTAAGGAACAATACTCCTGGGGGATTACCCGACTCGCAATATCCGTGTTCCACGGATATTGCGGCGGGTAATGACGCTCTCTTTTTTTCTCCACCTTGCGGGTAATGACGCTCTCTTTTTTACGCCACCTTACGGGTAATGACGCTCTCTTTTTTACGCCACCTTGCGGGTAATGACGTTCTTTCGCTGTGTGTCGGCACGAGTGATTACGTTGGCACCCCCGCCGCCGGTCTACTCATTAAACCCGCATAAATCTCGGCATCGTGGCAGATGCCGATGATTTTATCCTCGCCATCGGCCACCAAAATCGGCCGCCCGGTGGCTTGGCGCAGGGCAATTACCGCGCGCAGGGATAATGACGGCGGCACAATCGCCGCAACCAAGCCTTTATCCGGCGGCAAATCCGGCAAATCCGCCACATCGGTGCATTTCTGCGTCATCATAGTCTGGCCATTAATGCTGAGCGCAAGCAACCGCCCCTGCCCGTCCAATGAAATATTGACTCCATTTTGACCGGTCATAAATTGGCGAATATCCTTCATAAAACTTCCCGCCTGCAAGACATTGAGCGGGTTCATATGTTTGACAAATTCGGCGACATAATCATTGGCCGGGCGCAGCACGATGTCTTGCGGCGTACCGATTTGGACGATGCGACCACCTTCCATAATCACGATTTTATTGCCAATTTTCATGGCCTCGTCCAAATCATGGCTGACAAAAAGAATGGTCTTTTTAATGCTGCGCTGTAACTCCAACAATTCATTTTGTAATTTTTCGCGGATGAGCGGGTCGAGGGCGGAAAATGGTTCATCCATCAATAATATATCGGGTTTGCTCGCCAAAGCCCGCGCCAAGCCAACCCGTTGCTGCATCCCGCCGGATAATTCATGGGCAAATTTCTCGGCCCATTTGGTGAGATAAACCAAAGCCAGAACTTCATCGACAATTTTGGCGCGATCAAACCTGGACATGCCGCGCAATTCCAAACCCAACCCGACATTGTCGCGGACATTGCGCCAGGGCAAAAGGGCGAATTGTTGGAACACCATCGCCACGGTGCGGGCGCGTACGTCGCGCAGAATCGCCGGGCTGCAATTGGTGACATTCACCGCCTGGCCGCCATGTTGCACCCATAAATCCCCGCGTGATACTTGGTTGAGGCCATTGACGGCGCGTAAAACCGTGGATTTGCCCGAACCCGACAAACCCATCAACACGCAAATCTCCCCTTCCGCGACGGTTAGGTTGATATGCGCCGCCCCCAAAATACAGCCGGTTTGGCTTTGAATCGCGTCGCGCCCCTGGCCTTGGTCAAGCAAAGCAAAAGCCGCCTTTGGTGCCGGGCCGAAAACAATGTCGACGGCTTGGAATGTAATCGCGCTCATGCCTTATCCCCGTTTAATTTAACCCGCTGTTTGGCTTTGCTGGCTGCGGGCATTTTGCACACGCGGTCAAGCAAAATCGCCAATAAGACAATGGCGAGGCCAGATTCAAAGCCCTGGGCGAGATTGCGGGTATTCAATGCCCGCACCACCGGTTTGCCGAGGCCGTCGGCCCCAACCAGGGCGGAAATCACCACCATCGACAAACTAAGCATGATCGATTGCGTCACCCCGACCATGATCGAAGGCAAAGCCGAGGGCAATTCGATCTTCCATAATAATTGCCGTTTGGTGGCGCCAAAGGCTTTGCCGGCCTCAAGCAGCGGCGTCGGCACCGAAATAATGCCAAGATATGTAAGGCGGATGGGGGCCGGCAAGGTAAACACCACCGTCGAAATCAACCCCGGCACGACCCCCAACCCAAACAACACCAAAGTCGGGATCAGATAAACAAAAGTCGGAATGGTCTGCATCAAATCCAAAATCGGGCGCAAAAAATTAAACAGGATTTGGCGATGCCCGACCATGATCCCGATCGGCACCCCAATCACCAGGCACACCAGGGTGGTCAATATGACCATCGCCAGGGTCTCAATCATTGGCTGCCAAAATCCCATATTGGCAATCATGAGCAGTGACAGCAGAGTCAAACTGACCAGCCCCCAGCTGCGATGCACCCCCCACACCAGGGCGGCGAATATTACGATTAATATGAATGGCGGAAACCATAATAGCCCGCCAATCATCCCCAATATGAGCGTTTCCAGGCCATAACGTATCCCATCAAACAACCAGGTGGCATGGTCATTAATCGCTTGCACCCAGTCATTCATCCAGCGTCCGAGCGGAATTTTATGGTCAATAAACCATTTGAATGATTCTTCTAACAATTTTTTTCTTCCTCCCGTGGTCAAAATTCTTGGTTTTTTATACCCAGTTTCCTAAAGGAAAGTCTAAATAAGTCGTACTGACCCCCCCTTCCTGCTTAGGAAGGGGGGGATAGAAAAGCTA
>JASGCR010000007.1 GCA_030054015.1 Candidatus Symbiobacter sp.
TTCTATCCCCCCCTTCTAAAGAAGGGGGGGTAAAGAGATTTTCGACTTATTCAGACCTTCCCTAAGAGCCTGTGCGATAATTATTAAAAGGTGAGTTAGTGCGTCTTCACCCGCCGCTTGCGTTAGCAAGCGAGTCGGGGCAAGACGCAACTTAAAATTCATAATATGACTCTTAATTTTGAATCAGGCTCTAAGGTAAAGTCTGAATCAGTCTAGTTTTACCCCCCCTTCTTTAGAAGGGGGGGGTAGTTTCGCTTAGTTGCGAAGCAACTTAGCGAAACTTGGGGGGGTTGAGATGTTGAAAATATATTAATAGAAGCGAACTATTATACCAACCCCCCCAAGAAAAGCTTTGGCTCGTAAGCACTCGCCAAGCTTTTCTATCCCCCCCTTCTAAAGAAGGGGGGGTAAAGAGATTTTCGACTTATTCAGACCTTCCCTAAGAGCCTGTGCGAAAATTATCCGTCTACTAACCTTTTGTTTTATTTGACAATAATTTTCGCACAGGCTCTAAGTGACACGCTTCCTTTTAACCTTGAGGGGTGGTAAGCTTTTTCAATGAACTTATGATTAAAAATTTTCAATGATCTTACGCGAAATTAGCGACTTAAAATACAGACTAGCCAGGCCTTTGCACTCGGCTTAAAATCGCCTATACTGCCTGAGCAAGACCAGAGAGACCGTCAGGTACTTTGGGAAAAGAGGCGACAGGGCGGGCCAGGGGACGTGCCAGGGGGAATCACTGTGCGAATTAAGGGCTTGGAATATGTTGCGGGCAACCTAAATAGAATTATGTTGTTTGATCGTGATGTTCTGCCCGCCAGACTGGGGCCAAGCACTGGGGCCAAGCACTGGGGCCAAGCACTGGGAATCGGCTTGGTGCTTGAAAAAAGCACCAAGGCGGGGGGAGCCGGGGCGGGGGCCAATGGGTTTAGAAATGACTGAGGCTAGATCAAATGAGCGGGGATATTAAACGGGATCGTCATCAGTTAGATGTGGGGGTTATCGTCCGCGATAAACCGCAGACGAAGAAGCCGCCTATGTATAAAGTACTGATGTTGAATGATGATTACACACCAATGGAATTTGTGATTCACGTATTAGAAAGGTTTTTTGCCAAAAATCGTCAAGAAGCAACGCAGATAATGTTGCATGTACATCAACAAGGCGTGGGTGTATGTGGGGTCTTCACCTACGAAGTTGCCGAAACCAAAGTGACCCAGGTTATGGATTTCGCACGTAAACATTTGCATCCGTTGCAATGTACTTTGGACAAGGACTAACCGCATGTTGTCGCGTCGACTTGAAAAATCGTTACACAAAGCTTTGGATTTCGCCAATCAAAGGCGGCATGAATATGCCACGTTGGAGCATTTGCTGCTGGCCTTGACCGAAGACCAGGACGCGGTCGCGGTGTTTCGTGCCTGCGGTGTTGATCTCGAACAACTCAAACGTGATTTGTTGCATTATATCGAAACCGACCTGGCCAATTTGGTCGGGGCGCGGCCCGAAGAAGCGAAGCCCACCGCCGGATTCCAACGGGTGGTGCAACGGGCGGTAATCCATGTCCAATCATCCGGCCGGGCCGAGGTTACCGGGGCCAATGTGTTGGTGGCCTTGTTCTCGGAACGCGAATCACACGCGGTGTTTTTCCTCCAGGAACAGAAAATGTCCAGGTTTGATGCGGTGAATTATATCTCGCACGGCATCACCAAAGCGGCGGGCTCGGCCGAGCGTCCGGATCGGGCTGAGACGCGCCGGGTCCGTGATGCCAATGCCAATGCCGAGGAAGAGGTCACTGCCGAACGCCCCCCCAAACGCGGTCACGAGGCGTTGGACAATTATTGCGTCAATCTCAATAAAAAAGCCACTTCGGGCAAAATTGACCCTCTGATTGGCCGCGAGTCCGAAGTGGATCGCACCATCCAAATTTTGTGCCGTCGCACCAAAAACAACCCGCTTTATGTCGGCGACCCTGGCGTCGGGAAAACCGCGATTGCCGAGGGGCTGGCGCGGCGTATCGTCCATAAAGAAGTTCCCGAAATCTTGCTCGATGCCACGATTTTCTCGTTGGATATGGGGTCTTTGCTGGCGGGAACCCGTTACCGCGGCGATTTCGAGGAACGGTTAAAAGCGGTGCTGACGGAAATTGAAAATCACCCCAAGGCGATTTTGTTCATCGATGAAATCCACACGGTGATCGGGGCCGGGGCAACATCGGGCGGGGCGATGGATGCCTCGAATTTGCTTAAACCGGCTTTGGCGGCGGGGCATTTGCGCTGTGTCGGCTCGACCACTTACAAAGAATATCGCAATTATTTTGAAAAAGACCGCGCCCTGGTGCGGCGTTTCCAAAAAATCGATGTGGCAGAACCCTCTTTGGATGATTCAATCAAAATCCTGCGCGGGTTAAAGCCTTATTACGAAGAGCATCACCACGTGCGCTATACCGCAGATGCGATCAAGGCGGCGGTGGAATTGTCGTCACGTTATATCACCGACCGCAAATTGCCCGACAAAGCCATCGATATTATCGACGAAGTCGGGGCGGCGCAAATGCTCTTGCCCCTGCCCAAACGCAAAAAAACCATCACGGTCAAGGATGTCGAGGGGGTGGTGGCCAAAATCGCCCGCATCCCGCCAAAATCAGTGTCGAGCGATGACCGTACGGTCTTGAAAAACCTCGACCGCGATTTGAAAACGGTGGTGTTTGGGCAAGACGAGGCGATTGCCGCCCTGTCCACCGCCATCAAATTGGCACGGGCGGGCTTGCGTGAACCCAAAAAACCGATTGGTTCCTATTTGTTTTCCGGCCCCACCGGTGTCGGCAAAACCGAAATTGCGCGGCAATTGGCCAAAGTACTCGGCATCGAATTGGTGCGGTTCGACATGTCCGAATATATGGAACGCCATTCGGTCAGCCGCTTGATTGGGGCGCCGCCTGGCTATGTTGGCTTTGAACAAGGCGGCTTGCTGACCGATGCGGTGGATCAACATCCCCATGTGGTGTTGTTGCTCGATGAAATCGAAAAAGCCCATAATGATTTGTTCAATATCTTGCTGCAAGTGATGGATCATGGCCGCCTGACCGATCATAACGGCAAAAATGTCGATTTCCGCAATGTGATCTTGATCATGACCACCAATGCTGGCGCGGCCGATTTAGCCAAACCTGCGATTGGCTTTGAACGGGCGGGGCGCGAAGGGGCCGATACCGAGGCGATTGAACGGCTGTTCTCGCCGGAATTCCGCAACCGCTTGGATGCCATTATCCCGTTTGCGCCTTTGTCGCCCGATACCATGAATTTGGTGGTGGATAAATTTATCATCGAACTTGAGGCGCAATTGTCGGAACGCCATGTGGTGATCGAATTGTCCAAAATTGCCCGCGAATGGCTGTCGGTCAAGGGCTATGATGCCAAATATGGGGCGCGTCCTTTGGCGCGTGTTATCCAGGAATATGTCAAAAAACCCCTGGCCGAGGAATTATTATTCGGCAAATTGGCGCGTGGCGGTACCGTTATGGTCGATGTCGCGGACGATAAACTTTCATTCGTTTTCGCCGAGCCGCCAACCGGTCATGAATTAAAAGAACCTGAATTGGTAGAGTGAGGTTATATTTATGCTTAATTTAAACCTTGATCTTGGGGCCGAGACGGAGGCGCGGCTGGTTTTGCTCGCCCAAAGCCATGGCCAAAGCGTCGAAGACACAGTCGGGGGCGCAATCGCAACGCTTTTATCCAAAAGTGAGCCACCGCGAGAATTTCGTCCTAATGCCGAAACTTTAGAGTCATTTGCGCAATATGAACGAGGAGAGTATAAATCGTTCAACACAATCGAAGAACTCATGGCCGACTTAAATGCGGACGATTAAGCGAACCCCAAATTTTAAGCGGGATTATAAACGCTGTAAAGCGGGTCAAAACAGGTCGGCTTTAGAGTCAGTTTTGCCCGAAATTGTCCTTAAACTTGCTCAGGATTTGCCGCTTGAGCCAAGATACCGCGATCATGGATTGCTTGGTCGTTGGCGGGGTTATCACGAATGTCATGTAAAGCCGGATTTACTTCTGCTCTATCGCAAAATTGGCAAGGATAGTTTGGTATTACATCGTTTAGCCTCGCACAGCGAACTGGAATTGGCTTAAGCAAAATAGCGAGAGATGGGGATTGATTTAATATAACCGTCACGGCTCAGATCAAACAGTTCGGCGGGTCACACCAACACATAATGCCCTCGTGAATCCAGTCCCAGGTGCGGTAGTCAATGGTGAGCGGTTCCGCCGCCGCAATATCTCGAAGGGCATAGAGCACAACCCGATCACGGTGACCAACATTGGGGCGGCAGGAATGATTCATAAAGGCCAGGCCAAATTGCGTTTCACTCTCTGCCCCCACCTCCATCGCATAGAGAATATCGCCATCGAGCGCGATCTCGACAACATGGCTGAGATCAAAATTGTCGGGAATCTTGCCCCCCTCTAGTTTGATGGCGCGCACTGGCCCGCCAAAAACGCCGAGGATCGCATTCTGGCGAATGGCGCAGCGTGCGACCAGACCGCGTTGTCCATTGGTTAGTACCTCGTCCTTTACCAGGTCAAAATTGGTATAGGTCATTTGCCCCCTCCTCTGAGAATTTTGGTTTAGCTTTCCACGATAATAGGCCAAAATTGGTCCTGTGAAAAGGGTTTAACCTTGTCGAAGTTATTGAGGTGTATTAAAATAAACGCCAGAGATAACAAGGATTTGAGAGCCTGATTCAAAATCAAGTATCATATTATGAATTCTAAGTTGCGTCTTACCCCGCCGCCGCCGTAAGGCGGCGAGTCGGGGTATCCAGCTTGCTCGAAATGTCTATTTCGAGCAAAAAAGTTGATTTTATAACGCGCAGACGCGCGTTATAGCTGGGTCACCCGACTCGCTTGCTAACGCAAGCGGCGGGTGAAGACGCACAAAACTCAACTTTTAATAATTTTCGCACAGGCTCTGAGGAAAACGGCGATGATAAACAAAATCTTTCCCGACCGCGAAATATTGGAAAAATTCTGCCAAACCAATCACATCACCAAAATGAGTCTGTTTGGTTCGGTCTTAAAAGGGTGCGACACGCCGCAAAGTGATATTGATTTATTGGTCGAATTTGATCCAAATCATATTCCCGGCTTGCTTCGCTTCGCGGGGATGCAGAATCAGTTGTCGGATATGATGGGCGGCAGGGCGGTCGATCTTCGTACAAAAGGTTTCTTATGCCGTTACACGCGCGATGAAGTTTTGGCCGAAGCGGAACCAATTTATGAAGCCGCTAAGCCCACCAAACGATACGACTTGCGTCTATTTCTTTCAGTCGCATTTCTGGTGTTTTGGTTCGGAAACAGCGTATCTGCCCAAGAATCACAAAATACAGTCAAGGATACTGCCTCGCCAGTGCCATTGGAAAAACCGTTGGAAAAACCATCTGCGGCGCAGGACGATCACACCGAACCCAGGCATAAAACCAATAATTTCGTCATGATCGCCTGTATGGGGCCATTTACCTTATTTGGGTTGGCAATGATGCTGCTCGAAGATCCAAAATATGATTCATGGGGTGGCTGGCGAGACGCAGTGGCGATACCTTTGGCCATTATTGGCTTGCCGACTGGGGTGGTGTGGTGGTTTGCCAGCGGCGTGGTGACGGGGGGTTATTGTTGGAATCTCTGAAACACTCTGGCGGTCTTGATTGGGCTAAGATATAATGGGGGATAAGGAGGCCGTGTGATGATAGATAAAATCTTTCCCGACAGCGAAGAACTTAAAAAATTCTGCCAAACCAATCACATCACCAAAATGAGTCTGTTTGGCGATGTGGTACATGGCATCGATGCGCCCGACAGCGAGGTCGATGTTTTGGTGGAATTCGATCCAGATCATATTCCTGGCTTAATCCGTTATGCCGGGATGCAAAATCAGCTTTCGGATATGCTGGGGGGGAGGCCAGTTGATTTAAGGACAAAAGGGTTTTTGAGTCCGCAAGAATTTGCGCGTGCGATTGGCGAAGCCGAGAATATCTATGCTTCATGATGACGCCACTACCCTTGGATATTTGGAAAATGCCGCAATAAATAGCCAAAAAATTGCCATCGGTCGGTCGCGCGGTGATTTTGATAATGACATAACCTTGCGATTTGCCTTGATTTATTGTGTGTTGATAATTGGTGAGTGCGCCTCAAAAATTTCTCTGACATTGCGCCATGACAATCCGCAAATTCCATGGCATAATATGATTTCAATGAGAAATATCTTAATTCATTCATTTTACGCCATTGATCATGGCGTTTGTTGGAATGTATTGGCCCATGAAATCCCTCAACTCCTTGCCCAATTAAAACAGGTTAAGATTAACGATGTATAAACGCATCCTCCAGCCTAAGACACTCTGGCGGTCTTGATTGGGCTAAGATATAATGGGGGGGTAAGGAGGCCGTGTGATGATAAATAAAATCTTTCCCGACAGCGAAGAACTTAAAAAATTCTGCCAGACCAATCACATCACCAAAATGAGCCTGTTTGGCGATGTGGTGCATGGCATCGATGCGCCCGACAGCGAGGTGGATGTTCTGGTGGAATTTGATCCTAAGCATATCCCGGATTTATTAAGTTTTGCCGGAATGCAATGCGAATTATCTGATATGCTCGGCGGGCGTGAGGTTAATTTGCGTACCAAAGGATTTCTAAGCAAATATGATCGGGACGAGGTTTTAGCCGAAGCGGAACCGATTTATGAAGCCGCATAATGATCAAATACGGCTGTCGCAAATGATCGATTTTGCCGAAAAAAGTCAAAACTTCGCTAAAGGGAGGACGCGCGAAGATTTTGAGAATGATGCTATGTTCCGCTATGCTTTAATTTATATCATACAAACCCTAGGCGAAGCTGCATCGAAAATTTCTCGTGAAACGCGCGACAGCAACCAGCAAATACCATGGCGTAATATGACGGCCACGCGCAATATTTTGGTGCATGAGTTTGACGGGATTGACAACGATGTGGTCTGGCAAGTTATCGCCGATAAAATCCCTGAACTCCTCGTACAATTAAAACAGGTTAAGCTTAATGCAGAATAAAATGACCCAACGCGATGTTGCAGAAACCGTTCAATACGACGCCGCCCTCATCCTTGCCGATGGCACGGAGTTTCACGGGCAGGGATTTGGCCGGGTCGGTGCGGTGGTGGGCGAAGTGTGTTTCAACACCAGCCAGACTGGTTACCAGGAATCTCTGACCGACCCGTCTTATGATGGGCAGATTATTACCTTTACTTTTCCTCATATCGGCAATGTCGGGGTGAATCTTGAGGATGTCGAGATCAACCAAAACGGGGCAGGCCAGACTGGCGCGCGTGGCCTGATTGTGCGCAATATCCCGACCGAGCCCTCCAATTGGCGGAGTGTCAGTACCTTCACCAATTGGTGTGAACGTATGGGTTTGGTGGGGATTGCTGGGCTGGACACACGCAAACTCACCCGCCGCATCCGCGATATGGGCGCGCCGAATGGGGTGCTGATTTATGCTGGGCGCGGCAAAACCCCAGACACCGCACGTGGTTTGGCGATGGCCCAGGGCTGGCCGGGCTTGGATGGTCTCGATTTGGCTAAAGAAATTGCCACAAAAACCCAATATCACTGGACAGATGGCCCCTGGCATCCGACGGCGACCGGCAGTTACCGTCATTTTGAACCCCCCACGGGTAAAAACCAGGGCAAAAAATTCCGCGTCGTGACGATTGATTATGGCATTAAACAAAATATCCTGCGCAATTTGGTGGCGGTGGGCTGCGATGTCACGGTGTTGCCCGCGACGGCGACGGCTTCCGATGTGATGGCTTGTGCGCCCGATGGCGTCTTTATCCCCAACGGGCCGGGCGATCCGGCCGCCACCGGTTTATATGCTGTGCCGATGTTGCGCGATGTGTTGCAAAACCGCACTTTGCCGATTTTTGGCATTTGTTTGGGGCATCAATTGCTGGCCTTGGCGGTGGGAGGGAAAACCCAGAAAATGGCGTTGGGGCATCGCGGTGCCAACCATCCGGTAAAGAATCTGCTGAATGGCCGCGTCGAAATCACCAGTCAGAATCATGGGTTTGCGGTATTGGCGGACTCGTTGCCCCCTGATCGGGTGGAACTTACCCATATTTCGTTGTTTGATGGCTCGGTTGAAGGGTTCCGGCTGCGCGATCAACCGGTGTTTGCCGTGCAATATCATCCCGAATCGTCCCCTGGCCCGCATGATTCGGGGTATCTTTTCCAGCAATTTGCGAATTTAATGAAATAACATGCGTTATTCAGGTGGATCGACGCGTCCATAAAAAAAATTGCGTGGCGTGAAAAAAATTTCTTGCTATTGCAATTCCAAGGTTTTAACCTACCCTTAATAAGCATACGGGAATTGACCCGTAACAATTAAGGATAAGGGAATGAAGCGTCACGCCACCGCCAATTTGCTTGAGGATGAGCGCAGCCAGGCGACCCGCGCCACGTGGCTGCATTTTGCCGGTGGTCTGACCCAGGCGGATGTGGCCGACCGCCTGGGCATCACCAGCCTCAAAGCCCATCGCCTGATCGCCAGCGCGGCGCGTGAGGGGTTGGTGCATTTCTTTATTGATGGGCCGGTGGCGGAATGTGTTCAACTGGAAACCCAAATTTCGGAACAATTTCGCCTGAAATATTGTGAAGTCAGCCCATCGCTGGACGAACCGGGCTTGCCACTTGTCTCTATCGGCAAAGTGGCGGCGCAATATATGCGGCGGTTGCTGCAACAGGACGCGCCGCAAATTATTGGTATTGGTCATGGGCGGACTTTGGCGGCCTGTGTCGATCACTTGCCGCGCACCCCGGCGGATCAGGTCAAATTCGTATCGTTGTTGGGGGGGCTGACGCGGAAATTTTCGGCCAATCCGCATGATGTGATCCACCGTCTGGCCGAACGCACCCAGGCCGAGGCCTATATGATGCCGGTGCCGTTTATTGCCAATTCGATCAGTGACCGTGCCATTTTCCTGGCCCAACGTGGCCTGGCCGAGGTGTTTGACCTCGCCCACCAAGCCAGCCTGTTATTGGTCGGCATTGGCACGGTACGCGCCGAGGCATCCTTGGTCGCAACCAGCATGATTGACGGCTCCGAACTGGATACGGTCAAGGCCCAGGGCGGGGTGGGAGAAATTTTGGGGCATTTCTTTGACAAAGATGGCGGGCGCATACGCTGTGACACCAGCGAGCGCATTGTCACTTTGCCTTACGAGGTGCTTCGTGACCGCAAGATTATTGCCATCGCCGGCGGCCTTGCCAAAGTCGATGCAATTTTATCCGTGTTGCGCTCTGGGTTGTTGCACGGATTGATTACCGACGAACTTACCGCAATGAACATCATGGAAAAAAGCCTGGTACGCCCAAACCTGGCACACCAAGCCTAACCCCATGATTGATGGAGGAAAATAATGTCACAAGATATGAAAGATTGGTTCAAAGCCTATGCCGAACGCCGTATCAGCCGCCGTGAATTATTGGAAAAATCGGCGAAATTGGGTCTGGCCGCAGGTACCTTCAGCACTTTGCTGAACCACGCCACCACAACGGCCTTGGCGGCCGATTTTAATTGGCAAGCCTATAAAGGCAAAACCTTGAAACTTTTGCTGAACAAGCATCCCTACGCCGATGCCATGATTGCCGATTTGGATAATTTCAAGAAATTGACCGGCATGAATGTCACTTATGACATCTTCCCCGAAGATGTGTATTTCGACAAAGTGGTGGCGGCATTGTCCTCGAAATCCTCGCAATATGATGCGTTCATGACCGGGGCCTATATGACATGGAGTTATGGGCCATCGGGCTGGGTTACTGACCTCAACGAATATCTCAAAGACCCGAAAAAAACCGCGCCCAATTATAATTGGAATGATGTGTTGCCGGGGCTTCGGGCGTCGACTTCGTGGAATGGGGTGCCGGGGGCGGAATTGGGCTCGTCCGATGCCAAGCAATGGTGCATTCCTTGGGGGTACGAGTTGAACAGCATCACCTATAACAAGAATATGCTGGCCAAGGCGGGAGTCAAACCGCCCCAGAATCTGCCGGATTTGGTCGATAAAGCCGCCATGCTGACCAAAAAATTGGGCGGTCCCTATGGGATTGGGGTGCGCGGGTCACGCTCATGGGCGACCATCCATCCGGGCTTTCTGTCGGGATATGCCAATTATGGGCAAAAAGATTTCAACGTGTCGGGCGGCAAGTTAAAGGCCGCCATGAACACCAAGGAATCAAAGGAATTCCACAAATTATGGGTCAAAATGATCCAGGAATCCGGCCCGAAAAATTGGTCAACCTATACCTGGTACCAGGTCGGCACCGATTTGGGGGCTGGGGCCTCGGCGATGATTTTTGACGCCGATATTCTGGGCTATTTCATGAATGGCGGCGACAACAAAGAGCGAGGCAATCTCGCCTTTACCGCCTTTGCCGCCAACCCTGCGGCCAAAAACCCGACTCCCAATGTTTGGATTTGGTCTTTGGCGATGTCGAATTTCTCGACCCAAAAAGACGCGGCTTGGTATTTCATGCAGTGGGCTTCGTCGCAAGAACATGATTTGTTCGGGGCGCGGAAAATGGACTTTGTCAATCCGGTGCGGCAATCGGTGTGGAAAGACAATGAATTCCGGACGCGGATTGACAAATCTTATTCGGGCTATTTGGCGCAGCATGATGCCTCGGCTCCCCATGCCAAGATTTACTTTACGCCGCAACCTTTGTTCAGCGATCTGACCACCCAATGGGCGGAAACCTTGCAGAACATGGTCGCCAAGCAAGTACCGGTTGAGGAGGGGTTGGACAAACTCGCCGCCAACATCGACAAGCAATTGAAGGATGCTGGTTTGGCGTAGGCGGTGCTTTTTGGTGTGCGTCACATGACTCGCCGCGCACCCTAAAGTGCGTCAAAAAGAGAGCGTCATTACCCACCGCGCACCCTAAAGTGCATCAAAAAGAGAGCGTCATTACCTACCGCGCTCCCTAAAGTGCGTCAAAAAGAGAGCGTCATTACCCACCGCGCTCCCTAAAGTGCGTCAAAAAGAGAGCGTCATTACCCACCAGACTGCAAGCGGGAATCCGCTTGCAGTCTGAGTTGGGTAATCCCCCAGGAGTATTGTGGAAATAATCCTCCTGGGGTAATGACGTTCCTCGTTTAGGACAAATTAAAACCTTCCCTAAGGAAAGTCCGAACAAGTCTAGTTTTACCCCCACCTTCTAAAGGAAAGTCTGAACAAGTGCCAAAAATTCCCTCCATTCCCGCCGCACATTTATGTGCGGCGGAGCCTGTCCCCCGCCAATGTCGTAAGACATTGGTTGGGGGAAAACCAGACGGGGGGTTAAAGGGGGGCGTAAGCCCCCCTTATAAAGATTCCGCATTACTTTTTGATAGAAAAGGATATGCGGATTTATTTATGTGGTGGGCTTACGCCCCCCACACCCCCCGACTGGGTTCCCAGCCGCGCCTAAGTAGGCGCGGCGGGAATGGAGGCGGTTAGTGACTTAATCAGACCTTCCCTAAGGAAACACCGAACACGTGCGGCAAGGTGCCGCCAAAATCTTTGGAAAATTCATGCCGCGTCTCGACACCTCACCCCAAACCCGCCAACGCCCGCCAATTATGCAACGGGCCTTGCCGTATTTTCTAAGCCTGCCGGCATTGATGGTGTGTATCGGGATTTTGGTGCCGTTTTTCATTGCCGTGTCCTATTCGCTGATGCGGTATCGCCTGAATTTGCCGCACTTAAAAGGGTTTAATTGGTTTGCCAATTATCTCGATTTTGCGACCGACGCGGCTTTTTGGCACACATTATGGGTCAGTTTGGTTTATGCTGTGTTGTCGGTGGGGTTTGAATTATTGCTGGGACTGGGCATTGCCTTGTTGTTGCAAAAACCCACGCGCATGAATAATTTTGTCTCGATTATTTTGTTGTTGCCGCTTATGACCGCGCCGGCATTGGCGGCGTTGATGTGGAAACTCATGACCAATCCCAATTTTGGGATTCTAAGTTATTTGGTTTCTTTGCTGGGATTTACCGATTTCAAATGGGCATCTGACCCCAGCAGCGCGTTATTTACGGTGTTGCTGGTGGATATTTGGGTCTATACCCCGTTTATCATGATTTTGTTGCTGGCGGGGTTGCGGGCCTTGCCGAAGCAACCGTTTGAAGCCTCGGCCCTGGATAATGTACCGGCCAGTTTCGTGTTTTTCCGCATTACTTTGCCGATGCTGATGCCCTATATCATTACCGCGACCTTGTTCCGCTTGCTCGATTCGATACAGCAATTTGACATTATCTATGCCATGACCCAGGGCGGGCCGGGCAATAGTTTGGTGGTGTTCCAGGTGCAAGCCTATCTCGAATTTTTCCAATATACCAATGTCGGGCGGTCGGCGGCATTGATGGTGATTTTATGGGCGATCACTTACGGCCTGTCGCATCTGTTCATCAAACAATGGCTGCGTCTGCGTGAGCGGGCGAGCGGCTTGGCCTAAAGCATAAAGGGGGACAATCTCATGGGGGGTGGCGCGATTTTGCGATATAGCTTGCACCGGCTGGCGATTTTGCTGGTGGTGGTGTTCTTTCTGTTCCCGATTTTTTGGATTGCCTTGATGTCGTTGCAAACCAACGAGAGCATCTTGCGCATTCCGCCCAGCATGGTCTTCACGCCCATTTTCGATAATTACCAAGCCCTGATCACCGGCAAATTGATCACCCAGGCGGGGTCGTTGGATTTGCCCTTTATGAAAAACCTGTTTAACTCGTTTTTTCTGTCGGCAGCGTCGGTCGCGGTGGCCTTGATTTTGGGGGTGCCGGCGGCTTATGCCTTTGCGCGGTTCAAATTTCGTTTGGGCGAGAATATTGCCTTTACTTTATTGTCGTTTCGTTTTGCCCCGCCATTATTGGTGTTGTTGCCCTTGTCGCTGATTTACCAAACGATTGGTCTCGATAACAGCTATGTTGGGTTGATTTGGGTGTATCAACTGATTTGCCTGCCCCTGATATTGTGGGTGGTGCGCAGTTATTTCGAGGATATTAGCCCCGAAATCGAACATGCTTATCGCATTGCCGGTCATAATTGGGGGCAAAGTTTCCTCCGCATTGCCATACCCTTGGCGCGGCCGGGGATTGCGGCGGCGGGCTTGCTGGCCTTTATCTTTGCCTGGAATAATTTTGTCTTTGCCTTGATCTTGGCCTCGGCGGACAAGCAACCAGTGACGGTGGGGGCCTTGGCCTTTGTCACCGCATCGGGCATTCAATATGGGCAAATTGCGGCGGCGATTATTTTATCGATTTTGCCGACTTTGCTCTTGGCCTTGTATGCCCAGCGTTATTTGGTCGAAGGCCTGTCGCTGGGGGCGGTGAAAGGATAGCATGATGGATTATTTATCCCTTAACCGCATCAGCAAATCATTCGGCAAAGAAAAATTGCTCGACGAGGTGACGCTGGGGGTTGCCCAAGGCGAAAATTTGGTCATTTTTGGCCCCTCTGGGGGGGGCAAAACCGTGTTGCTGCGCATGATCGCCGGGGTTGAAACCGTGACCCAAGGCAGCATCGAAGTAGGCGGGCGGGACATCACCTTTGATCCCCCCGAAGCGCGGGGCATCGGGGTGGCGTTGCAAAATTTTGCCCTGTTTCCGCACATGACCGCGTTTGACAATATTGCCGCTCCCTTGGCGGCCCGCAAAAAGAGCCAGTCCGAGATCACCGACGCGGTGCAAAAAATCGCCAAATTGTTGAAAATCGCCCAGGTGTTGCACCATTTTCCCAAACAATTATCGAATGGGCAGAAGCAACGCACCGCCTTGGCGCGGGCCTTGGTGGCCAGGCCGCCGCTATTATTGCTCGATGATCCGTTGCGCAATGTCGATGCCAAATTGCGCTTTGAGATGCGGCTGGAATTGCCGCGATTGCTGCGCGAAGCCGGGGCCACGGTCATTTATGTCACCCAAGATTACCGCGAAGCCCTCGCCCTGGGGGATCGCATTGCCATATTGATGGGCGGAAAATTGCTGCAAATCGGCACGCCGCGCGACATTTACGAACAACCGGCCAGCATCAAGGTGGCGCAATTGTTCGGCGATCCGACCATCAATATTTTTGATGTCACCCAAGCGGTTCGTGAGAATGGTCAGGATGTGCATCTGACCCTGGGCGGCGGCGTGATCCCCCTTGCGGGGGCGACGGCAAAGGCGGTCAGGCAAGCAGCCCATGCGGGCAAAAAATTATGGCTTGGCATCCGTCCCGAAGCAATTGACTTTGTCTGGCCAGGTGAGGGGCCAGGCCAGGGGACGGGTGAGGGTTCAGGCCAGGGGCCAGGCCAGGGGACAAACCAGATAGCCCATAAAAATGCGGTGGTGATAGCGGCGAAATTGGAAGCGGTGAATCCGCTCAATGAAAGGCACGTCAGTTTCCTCACCACCCAAGAGGGACACGATATTTTATGCTCGCGCCCGGCCGATGAAGGGGGGGACCCCAACCAATTAGCCGAAGCCGCAAAGGGCCAGGTCAAATTGCAATTTAGCCCCGATAAAATCCTGGTGTTTGGCGGCGATGACGGCGAGATCATGGCGCATCACGACGACGCGGCGGCCAGGGACGCGACGGGTGACGCGACGGGTGGCGCGACCAGGGACGCGGCCATGGTCACGGCGTGACCGGAAAGCATAAGGGGGTGACAAAATGACCGACACGGTTTTACAACTTGCCAACGTCAATAAATATTTTGGCGGCAGCAAAGCCCCGATGCTCCACGCCGTGCGCGATGTCTCGCTCGATATAAAATCGGGGGAGATCATCGCTTTGCTGGGGTCATCGGGTTGTGGCAAGACCACCACATTGCGGATGATTGCCGGTTTTGAACAGGTGTCATCTGGCCGCATTGACCTGGGCGGTCGGGCCATTCATGACCAACCGCCGGGCAAACGCGGGGTGGCAATGGCGTTTGAAGGCTATTCGCTCTATCCGCCCTTGACGGTGCGAGAAAATATTGGCTTTGCCTTGAAATCCTCGCGCCTGGTAAAATCGCAGCAACAGCAACAAATCGACGACATCGCTCATCTCTTGGAAATCCAGGCCATAATGGGGCGGTATCCCAGCTCGATCTCGGCGGGACAGCAACAACGGGTGAGTTTAGGACGCGCCCTGATTCGCCGCGCCGCCGTGACCTTGCTCGATGAACCGATGGGGCAGTTGGAGCCGCAATTGCGGGCGGTACTGCGCGGGCGGCTCAAAAAATATTTGCGCGAACATGGCATGACGACGGTGCTGGTGACCCATGACCAGACCGAAGCCAATGCCCTCGCCGACCGCATTGCCGTGATGGAAGGCGGGGTGATTCACCAATTCGCCTCTCCCGCCGAGTTGAAACATCGTCCCGCCACCAGGTTTGTCGCCGGATTTATTGGCGAGCCACCCATGACGCTGTTTAACGCCGAATTTGCGCCGACTCACTCTGCGCCGGGCCAATTTGCAGCGAGCCAGGGCCAAACCGGTCGGGCGGGAGGGAATGGCTGCGACATTATCTTGACCGATTCGGAGAAAAAAATCCGCTTTGCCGCCACCGGATTAAGCGACGCGGTGACGCAGCGATTGCTCGCCCTGGGTACCGCCACAATTGGCATCCGCCCGCATGATGTGCGGTTGTCGCAAGTGCCCGGCCCAGGGCCAGGATCAGAGCAAGGAGAAAACTCCGCCGCCGAATTCCCCTTGACCGCCGCCATCACCGCCAATCAATGGCTGGGCGATCAAACCCATTTAGCCCTGTCGCTCGATGGGTTGCCCTTGGTGGCGGTGGTGCATCGTCCGTTTCACCAGGCGGTGGGCGCACGCATTTCCCTTTCTCTGGCGGCGGATAAGCTCCATATTTTTGACCTGGCGACCGAACGGGCGGTGCTGCATCACGGGGTGTGGGTGTCATGAGCCAAACCCCTCCTCCCCCCGCCAAAAGTGACACAAGCGAGATTATTATTGGCCTGGATGCCGGTACCTCGCTGATCAAAGCCGTGGCCTTTGCCCGCGATGGCACCCAATTGGCGGTGGCCGCGGTGCCGAATGTCTATACCCAACCTTATGGGGCGGCGGCAGAGCAAGATATGGCCTTGACCTGGCAGAATACCATTGCCACGCTGCGGCAACTTGCTGACAAAATCCCCAATCTCGCCCGTCGTGCCGTGGCCCTGGCGGTGACCGGCCAGGGCGATGGCACTTGGCTGATGGATCAAGACGGGCAACCGGCGGGGCCGGCTTTGCTGTGGTTGGATGGCCGCGCCGCGGGCATCGCCCAAACCTTGCGCAGCCGCCCGGAAGATAAAGAACGTTATCGCCTGACGGGTACCGGCCTGGCCGCCTGCCAACAAGGGCCGCAAATGCTGTGGCTGCTCGCCCACCGACCGGAACAAATGGCGCGGGCCAGGACAGCCTTTCATTGCAAAGATTATCTCTATTATTGTTTGACCGGCATCCGGGCGGGTACGGCCTGTGAGGGCTGTTTTACCTTTGGTGATTTTCGCAACCGCCAATATAGCGACCAGGTGATTGAGATATTGGGACTTAAAAAATACCGCCCTTTATTGCCCGATATGGTCGATGGCAGCGAACAAACCCATCCCCTAAGCCCCGATGCCGCGCAATTACTGGGCTTGGCGGCGGGGATGCCGGTGTGTTTGGGCTTTTTGGATGTGCCGTGCTGTGCCTTGGGCGGCGGGCTGTATGATCCCCTTGACCGGCCTGGCTTTACGATTATTGGCTCGACCGGCATCCATCTTTGCCTCAGTTACAGTGCCGAGGATGCCTGCCTCAATCCCGAACGCACGGGCTATACGGTGCCGTTTCCGGTGGCGGGAAGTCAATTGCAAATGCAAACCAACATGGCGGCCACTCTTAACATTGATTGGGTGGTGGATTTGGCGCGGGATATTTTGGCGGCGGCGGGGATTGACCGCCAACGCTTGGAAATCCTGGATCATTATCAAGACGCGATTGCCAAGGCTCCCGCCGGAGCGGTGTTGTATCACCCCTATATATTAGAGGCGGGCGAGCGCGGCCCCTTTACCAATGTGCAAGCCCGCGCCAGTTTCAACGGCCTGACCAGCAAGGTTAAATTTCCAGATTTGCTGCGCGGGGTGTTTGAAGGGCTGGCTTTGGCGTCGCGTCATTGCTACAGCGCGATGGATTACCAAAGCAGCAACCACCCCATCACCGAAATCCGCCTGTCGGGCGGAGCGGCCAAAAACCCGGTATTCCGCCAGATTTATGCCGCTATTTTGGGCAAGAAGGTGCGCACCACCGCGCGCGGCGAAGCCGGGGCGGCGGGGGCGGCCATGATGGCGGCGGTGGCTTTGCGCCATTATGACACGATGCAAGATTGTGCGAGCGAATGGGTCACGCCCTATCTCGGCGAACGGGAAGAAGTCGATCCCGCACTGCAAAAAATCTATGAAAAAATTTACCAGGCCTATCTGGCGACTTTGCCAGGGGTGGAAAATTTGTGGCAGGTTCAGGCCGCCAGTCTGGAAAACAACGAACCCGCCGCAAAATTAGCGAGTATTTTGGCATGACCCCCAGAAAATTAGCGATTATCGGCGACCGTTTTATGCTGCCCCAGGCTTTTGCCGATGGCGTGACCGCCGCTTTGCCGCCGTCGCAGCAGGGCGCGATTGCTTTGACGCAAATGCAACAACCCTGGCCCGATGTGCCGATGGCGCATGGCTATGAAACCGGATTTGCGCCGCCGCGCCTGTCGGGGCTTAAGGAGTATTTAGGCGATCCCGATGACATCATCGCTTTCGTCCGCGGGGCCGAGATGTTGATCACCCATTTGGCCCCCTTATCCGCCGAGATTCTGGCGGATTTGCCGGATTTGCGCTTTGTCGGGGTGTCGCGCGGCGGGCCGGTCAATGTCGATGTCCAGGCGGCGCGGGCGCGGGGCATTCGCCTGGTCAATGTGCCTGGCCGCAATGCCAGCGCGGTGGCTGAATTTACCATCGGCGCGATATTGGCCGAGACCCGCAAAATCCGCAGCGGTCACGAAACCATGCGCCAGGGCATTTGGCAGGCGGATTTGTACCGCGCCGACCGCACGGGGCGCGAATTGTCGGAAATGGTGGTGGGGGTGGTGGGCTATGGCCAGGTGGGCAGCAAATTGGTGAAACTCCTGCGGGCCTTTGGGTGCAAAATATTGGTGAGCGACCCCTATGTGCAATTATCCGCCGACGATCATGCCGCCGGGGTGGAATTGGTGAGTTTGGATCGTTTATTGGCCGAATCCGATGTGGTGTCGCTCCATGCGCGGGTGACGGCGGAAACCACCAAATTCATCGACCAGGCCGCCTTTGCCCGCATGAAGACCGGGGTGATTTTCGTCAACACGGCGCGGGGGCCTCTGGTCGATTATGCCGCCCTCGACGCGGCGATGAACAGCGATAAAATCGCGGGCTGTATGCTCGATACCTTTGAATTGGAGCCGCCGCCGGTTGATTTGCCGCTGTTGCGTCATCCCAAACTTACGCTGACCCCGCATATCGCGGGCGCGAGCGTGCGTACCGTGACCTTTGCCGCAACCAAAATCGCCGAGGAGGTGAGACGTTATCTTATGAATGAACCGCCGCTTAACCCGTGCTGAAGGAAAGGTTTGCGAGAGTCCTAAAAAACGGAGCGTCATTACCCGCAGGAGTATTGTGGAAATAATACTCCTGCGGGTAATGACGCTCTTTAGTTAGCGCGGCGGGAAGAGAGCGAATTTTTAAGACCTGTTCCGACCTTCCTTAGAGAAAGTCTGAATAAGTCGTACTGACCCCCCCTTCCTGCTTAGGAAGGGGGGGAAACCTA
>JASGCR010000221.1 GCA_030054015.1 Candidatus Symbiobacter sp.
CAACCCCCCCAAGAAAAGCTAAGAATTTTTTTAGCAAAAAATTCTAGCTTTTCTACCCCCCCCTTCTAAAGAAGGGGGGGGTCGGTACGACTTGTTCGGAGGCTCCTTAAGGAAGGTTTGAATAAGTCCCTTTTGTGCCAGAAGTCCCGCGCATTTGCGAGCGGCAGCCGCCGCGTTATTACAGCGGCGGCAACTTTAGGTTGTCGCCGCTGTAATAACGCGGCGACCCGCGAAGCAATCCAGAAAAATCTAGCAATTTCAAGATGTTAATGGATTGCTTCGCTTCGCTCGCAAAGACGCTTTCTTGGATTCTAAGACTTATTCCGACTTTCCTTAACGAGGGTCTGCATAAGCCCCCAAAAAAATCGCAATTTCGAGCCATCACAATGCCGTTGCCGCACGAGGTCTGAATTGAATTTTAGTTCAAAATTAATGCTGGCGTTATTGGATGGCACGGTGACGGCTGCGGTTTTAGCCCTGACATCGATTGGCCTGTCGCTGCAATTTGGCGTGATGCGGATTGTGAATATTGCGCATGGGGCGTTTTTTATGCTGGGCGCGGTCTTGGCCTTTGCCATATCCACGCAGTTTCCCCAGGCCCCGGCTTTGGGGTTTCTGGTGGCAATCATTGCCGCGCCCATAATGGTCGGGATTTTGGCCTTTTTGTCCGAGAGAATCGTGTTGCGCCGGTTAAAATGGGCACCCGATAGCACCATCGTCGCCACGATAGGCCTGCTCTATATTTTTCAACAAGCGGCACTGTCCTTTTTTGGCCCGACCGCCCGTCCGGTGGTGGCGCCGTTTCGGTACACGATAGATTTCTCGCAATTGGGCTTTGACTCCATCAGTTTTGGTTATTCCGCCTATAAATTATCGATCGTTGTGCCGGCGGTTTTGGTGTTGATTTTATTGGGGCTGGTGATTCGATACAGCAAAATCGGCCTCATCATGCGGGCGACGCAATATGACAGCGAGACCGCGCGGGCTTTTGCCGTCAACACCAATTTGGTTTATGCCTGGGTGTTTGCGCTGGGGGCGGCGTTGGCGGCCTTTGCCTCGGTGTTGATTGTTCCAGTGTCGCAAGCCTATTATTTGATGGGCGATACGCCGCTGCTGATGTCGTTTATCGTGGTGATTATTGGCGGTTTGGGCAGTTTACGCGGCACATTGGTGGCATCATTATTGATTGGGCTGTCAGATGGCATCGTCACGTTATTTTTTGCCCCCACTTTGGCGAAAATGATTGGCACGATTTTGGTGGCGTTGCTGTTGGTGATCCGGCCTTCGGGCTTGTTCAAAGCAGGTGGCGCATGAATATCATGAACCTCATGAACCTAATGAACCGCATTAATATCAAGCATCACAAAATTCTGTGGCTGCATCTTGGCGTGATCGTCATTTTGGCGGCGGTGGGTTGGTTTTGTCCCGATTATATCAATCTGCAATTGACGCGGGTGATGATATTTGCGCTCTATGCCATGGGCTATAATTTACTGTTTGGCTATACCGGTTTGCTGAGTCTGGGTCATGCGCTGTTTTTCGCCAGTGGCATGTATGGGGCGGGGCTGGCGGTGGCGATTTTTGGTCTGTCGGCTTTGCCGGCCTTTGGCGTGGGTTTGGGGGTGGGTGCCGCGGTGACGGGGTTCATTGCCGTGATTGCGTTGCGGGCGCAGGCGGTCGGGTTTATGATCGTAACGATGATGTTTGCCGAGGCGGTGCATTTGGGGATTAATTGGCAAAGCGAATTTACCGGCGGCGAGCAAGGTTTGTCGCTTGACCCGGCCTTGCGCATCATTAATGGCATGGGATTGCATCTTGATTTAACCGATATTTCCACCCGTTATTTTTTGGCTTTGGCGCTGTTTGGGGTGGGGTTATGGCTGTCCCTGGCGGTTATTCGCTCGAAATTTGGTCGCGTCTGCCGCGCCATCCGCGAAAATCAAGCGCGAACGGCCATGTTGGGCTATAACGTCACCGCTTATAAATGGGTGATTTTTACCCTATCTGGCATTTTTGCCGCCGCATCCGGCGCGGCCTATGGCTTGTTTTATGGCAATATTGGAGCCGATTTTGCCGCCGTGCATTATTCGATTGCGCCCCTGTTATGGGTGTTGGTCGGAGGGGCGGCGACCAGTTTGGGGCCATTTATCGGTACCTTGCTGATGGTCACGATGCTGGAATTATTGAGCAGCCTCACCACGGCCAGTCTGCTGGCGATGGGGGTGGTTTTGATCTTGATTGTCTTGTTCTTCCCCAAAGGCATCCTGGGTACGATCCGCGCGAGGTATCTGTCATGGCTGCCGTAAATCCCTTGCTCTCCACGTCCGGTTTATCGCTCAATTTTGGCGGGTTAAAGGCGGTTGCCGCGGTTGATTTCGCGCTCGAAGCGGGGGAGGTCTTTGCCATTATTGGCCCCAACGGGGCCGGCAAATCCAGTCTGGTCAATCTCATCACCGGTCGCTATCAACCCAGCGCCGGGCAGGTCGTGTTTGAGGGGCAAGACATCACCAAATTGGCGGAATATCAACGGGTGCGGCGCGGCCTGGCCTATAGTTTTCAAATCACCAGTATCTTTCCCGGCATGAGTTTGCGCGAAAATGTCGCCTTGGCGGCCGAGGCGCATCATGTGGGCAAGGGCGGCAATGCGGGTAAGGGCGCAAATGCGGGCAAGGGCGCAAATGCGGCCACGCAAACCCTTGCCGTGTTAAACAAGGTGGGTTTAGCGGGGCGCGCCGATGAGATGGCCGGGGCGTTATCCTATGGTCATCAAAGATGGCTCGAAATTGCGATGGGTCTGGCCTTGGCTCCCAAATTATTTATCATGGACGAGCCGACCCAAGGGCTTTCTGATCACGAGGTGGAGAAATTCTGCGACCTGGTCAAAATGATCCGGCGCGACACCAGCATTTTATTGATCGAACATAATATGGATGTGGTGATGAATTTGGCCGACCGCATCCTGGTCATGGAATTGGGCAAAAAATTAGCCCTGGGCTCGCCCCGCGAGATCAAAGCCAATCTTGACGTGCAACGGGCCTATTTGGGAAGCAGCGATGTTAAACCTTAACGCCATTAACTGCTTTTACGGCGCCGCCCAGGCCCTGTTCCAATTTTCGCTTGAAGTCCGGGCGGGAGAAATAATGTGTTTGTTGGGGCGCAATGGGGCGGGCAAAACCACGGCTTTGCGCTCGATCATCGGGCAAATTCGCCCGCATGCGGGGTCGATTATCTTTGACGGCACCGACATTTCCCGCTTAAATTCATACCAAATTCCCGGGTTTGGCATTGGCTATGTGCCGCAGGGACGGCGGCTCTTTGCCGAATTGACGGTGCGGGAGAATTTGGAAATCGGCTTGTTGGGACGCAAATCCGCCGCGACGGTATCATCGCGCGGACAGCAGTCCGCAGCGACATTATCATCGCGTTCGGGGCAAATTTTGGAGCATGTGTACCATTATTTTCCGCGCCTGGCCGAGCGGTCGGGGCAATTGGCCGGCACTTTATCGGGCGGCGAGCAGCAAATGTTGGCGATTGGGCGGGCTTTGTGTTTGCAACCAAAATTGATCATGCTCGATGAACCGACCGAGGGGCTGCAACCCTCAATGATTGATAAAATCCGCGATGTGATCGTGAAATTAAAGCAAGAAAATGTCACGGTGATTTTGGTCGAACAACGGGTCGATGCCGTGTTGGCGGTGGCGGATCGGGTGGCGTTTATCGGCGGCGGGCGGGTGCATAATACGGTCGATGTCGCGGTTTTGCGCCACGACCGCGCTTTGATTAACCATTATGTCGGGTTGGAGGGGTAGGTTTTTTCTTTTCGGGGGCGTTAAAAAGGGAGCGTCATTACCCGCAGGAGGATTATTGCCAAAAAGGGAGCGTCATTACCCGCAGGAGGAGTATTGCCAAAAAGGGAGCGTCATTACCCGCCACATTATCCGGTTACGGATAATGTGAGTCGGGTAATCCCCCAGGAGTATCATTCCTTAAGGAACCTCCGAACAAGTCTAAAAAACAAAAAAAGTGGCATTTGCGAGCGGGCGTTTACGCCCGCGAAGCAATCCAGTAGCATCCTGAAATTGCAAGATTTTTCTGGATTGCTGCCTGCTTCGCCTACGGCTCGCAGCTAAAGGCTTCGCTCGCAAAGACGCGGCTCTTTTGAAAAGGACTTGTTCAGACCTTTCTTAGAGGCTGATCCAAAATTATTCCCATTAAGGAAAACTATAAAAGCCTAATAATTACAACAAACTAG
>JASGCR010000222.1 GCA_030054015.1 Candidatus Symbiobacter sp.
CGACTCGGACTGCAAGCGGATACCCGCTTGCAGTCCGGCGGGTAATGACGCTCCCCTTTTACCGCTCTTTAGTCCGCGCGGCGGGTAATGACGACTCCTATTAATGACTCCCCCCCCTCATTTTTTACACTTGCTTTACCGCAAATGCTGATATAGTAATCGCATCCGCATAACTGAGGTAAAAAATTCCTCACCAACCAATTGGTTAATGTTAATATTGCATCATCTCATTTGAAACCAACTTCTCATAATTTTACATAAACTTGAATTTCAAATTTTACTTGATGTGATGCCATATTAAGCGTCGATATTCTTACCATTCGGGCAATTAACTTGTGGAGATGTGATGCTATGGAATTGACAATATTGGTTCTTACCGTTATCAGCACCATTTGCAGTGTATTAAGCACCATGTTTGGTTCAGCGAGTTTCGTGTTTGCGATCATAAAATTTGTCGATTATTCCATGTGACCAGGAAAATCGTATCCAAATTAAACAAACAAGGGATGGGAAAAATAATATATGGAGTATAAATATGCAGCAATTAGTTATTTGTTTTTTTATCACATCCTTGATCTGTCAGATTGTTGGCACGTTATTAAGTATGTCTAGTTTTACCTTTACGATGCTGACATTCTTTAAGTATACCAATTGAGTCACCGCCGCGAGTCCTTGCGTTAAAAATCTAGTGGAAATTTGGAAAAATATGCGGCATAAACACGGCGTGTGCTAAATATCCCGACTTATGTCGTTAAATTAAAGATTCATATCCATGCCTAAATTGACCATTGATGGAATTGCCGTTGAGGTGCCAAACGGTGCCACGGTAATGCAAGCTTGCGAATTGGCGGGCAAGGAAATCCCCCGTTTTTGTTATCATGAACGGCTGTCGATTGCCGGCAATTGCCGCATGTGTTTGGTGGAACAGGAAAAATCGCCGAAACCCATTGCGTCCTGCGCCATGCCCGCCACTGAGGGGATGGTGATCCACACCGACACGCCGATGGTGAAAAAGGCGCGGCACGGGGTGATGGAGTTCTTGCTCATCAATCATCCGCTCGATTGCCCAATATGCGACCAGGGCGGCGAATGTGATTTGCAAGACCAGGCCATGGCTTATGGCTATGACCGCTCGCGTTATCTTGAGAATAAACGGGCGGTGGCGGATAAAAACCTGGGCCCGATCATCAAAACCTATATGAATCGCTGTATTCATTGCACACGCTGTGTGCGCTTTGCCGACGAAGTGGCGGGAGTGCCGGAATTGGGCGCGTTTGGCCGCGGCGAGCATATGGAGGTTGGCACCTATGTCGAGGCGGCTTTGACCTCGGAATTATCCGGCAATTTGGTTGATCTTTGCCCGGTCGGGGCCTTGACCGCCAAGCCATATGCCTTTATCGCCCGCCCGTGGGAATTGAAAAAAACCGCGTCAATTGATGTCATGGATGCGGTTGGCTCGCATATTCGCATTGATGCCCGCGGCGAAGAAGTCATGCGGGTCTTGCCGCGCCGCCAGGATGACATTAACGAGGAATGGATTTCCGACAAAACCCGCCATGCCGTGGATGGGCTGATGCGGCGGCGACTCGACCGCCCGTGGCTGCGCGATGCCCAGGGGGTCATGCAGCGCAGCGATTGGGAGACCGTCTTGGCGTTTTTGGCGACCAAATTAAAGACCACCGCCCCCAAAAGAATCGCCGCCTTAACCGGCGATTTGGTGGATGGCGAGCAGATTTTTGCCTTAAAAACCTTGATGAGCCAATTGGGGGTGACCAATCTGGACGGGCGCGGCGATGAATATGGTTTGGGCGGCGATGCCGGACTGGCGGCGGCGGCGGGCTGGCGGTTTAATTCCGGTTTTGCCGGGATAGACCAGGCGGATGCTTTGTTGCTGATCGGCACCAACCCGCGAATTGAAGCCGCGGTGGTCAATGCCCGCATTCGCAGACGCTATCTTAAAGGCAAATTCCCGATTGGCTTGATCGGTGAACGCCCGCCCGCAACCCATGATTTGACCTATCATTATGAACATTTGGGGATTGATGCGGTCGTCCTTGATGCGTTATTGGCGGCCAGCGATGGCTTTGCCGCGAAATTGGCGGCGGCACAGAAACCAATGATCATTATTGGATCACAAGTTTTTGCCCATGGCGGTGCCATTAGGCGGCGCAAATTAATGCAATTAGTGGAAAAATTTAACCTGGTACGCGAAGGTTGGAACGGCTATAACATCCTGCACCGGGCGGCGGCGCGAGTCGGGGCTTTGGAATTGGGTTTCGTGCCGGCCACCGGCGGCCTTCATGGGCGTGAGATTATCAAAGCCGCCCAAGCGGGTGATTTAGACATGGTCTGGCTGGCCGGGGTGGAGGAATTTGACCGCGGGCAATTGGGCAAAGCCCTGGTGATTTACCAAGGGCATCATGGCGATAGGGGAGCAGAGGCCGCCGATGTGATTCTGCCCGGAGCCGCCTATACCGAAAAAGATGCGATTTATGTCAACAGCGAGGGTCGCCCGCAGGCGGCGTTACGCGCCGTGTTCCCGCCCGGTGATGCGCGTGAGGATTGGAAGATTATCCGCGCCCTGGCCGGCAAAATGGGCATGGATTTGGGTTTCGATGATCGGGATCGCTTGCGCGAGATGATGGCGGCCTATAACCCCATTTTCGCCGCGATGGGTTGCTTGCCCCCGGCCAATTGGGGCGATTACGTGGCCGCGGTGAAATCCGAGGCGGCACGCGCGGTGGCGGAGGCGCAAAACCCCGCGCCGGCTTTCCATCATGCGATGGCGGATTTCTATCAAACCTGTGCCATAAGCCGCGCCTCGCCCACTTTGCAAAATTGTTCCCGGCTGTTTGTGCGCGGCGAGAAAATTGACGATAAAATGGAAGCGGAGGCGGTTTATGGCTGATTTTATGACAATTTACGGCCAGCCGACCGTGATTATCATCGCCAAAATCCTGGCGATTATCGTGCCATTACTGGTGGCAATGGCCTATTTGACCTATGCCGAGCGCAAAGTCTTGGCGGCGATGCAATTGCGCCGCGGCCCCAATGTGGTGGGGCCGTTTGGCTTGTTACAGCCGCTCGCCGATGGGGTGAAATTGCTGTTTAAGGAAACGATTATCCCGTCAGGGGCCAATCGCTTTTTATTCATGGCCGCCCCGATGGTGACTTTTGTCCTGGCCTTGATCGCCTGGGCGGTGATTCCCATGCAAGAGGGTTGGGTGCTGGCCAATATCAATGTGGGGATATTGTATGTTTTTGCCATATCCTCGCTTGGGGTTTATGGCATTATCGTGGCGGGCTGGGCGTCGAACTCGAAATACACATTTTTGGGGGCTTTGCGCTCGGCGGCGCAGATGGTGTCGTACGAAGTATCGATTGGCTTTGTCATGATCACCGTGTTGCTGTGTGCGGGATCGCTGAATTTATCGGATATTGTCCTGGCGCAAACCCATTTATGGTATGGCATCCCGTTGCTGCCCATGATGGTGATATTTTTTGTCTCTGGCCTGGCCGAGACCAACCGCTCCCCGTTTGATTTGCCCGAAGGCGAGTCGGAATTGGTTGGCGGCTATTTCACCGAATATTCGGCGATGAGTTTCGCCTTGTTCTATCTCGGTGAATATATGAACATGATTTTGGTGGCGGCCATGACCACGATTTTGTTTCTGGGCGGCTGGTTGGCACCGATGGCGGCATTAGATTTTATGCCCGGAATTTTCTGGTTTATGCTAAAAATTGCGGTCGTGTTGTTTGGGTTCATCTGGGTGCGGGCGACTTTTCCGCGCTATCGCTATGACCAATTGATGCGGCTGGGGTGGAAAGTTTTTCTACCCTTTTCACTGTTTTATCTGGTATTGGTGGCGGGGTTTTTGACCTTTACTGGTCGTTTGCCGAATTTGTAGGGGGGTAGGAAGGTCTGATTAAGTCCCAAAAACAAAAGAAATGGCATTTGCGAGCGGTTGCATCGCAACCGCGAAGCAATCCAGAAGCATCCTGAAATTGCTAGATTTTTCTGGATTGCTTCGCGGGTCGCCGCGTTATTAAAGCGGCGGCTGCCGCTCGCAAATGCGTGTCTCTTTTGGCAAAAAAGTGACTTATTCGGACATTACTATAGGAAGGTCTGAATAAGTCGAAAATTTATTTACCCCCCCTTCTTTAGAAGGGGGGGATAGAAAAGCTT
>JASGCR010000008.1 GCA_030054015.1 Candidatus Symbiobacter sp.
TCTATCCCCCCCTTCCTAAGCAGGAAGGGGGGGTCATAATCGGAATTCTTTAGGATACGGGTATACATCGCTTGGGGTTAGAAAATTTCCTTAAGCCAAAGGCCCAGGTTGTTAAACACAGTGGTCGAAGGGGTACGGGACGAAGCCTGACGGGCTGGCACACCCACCGGACGCATCCCATAGGCAATCAAACCCGCCACCACCGAAAATTGGGGTTCGATCAAAATCTCCGGCGCCGAACGCAGGGGCAACGGGCGACCCAACCGCACCGTTTTATCCAAAATCCGCGCCGCCACCTCGCGCACTCCGGGAAGATTGCTGCCGCCACCCGTAAGGACAACGCGACGGCCAGCGGCACGATAAAATCCGGCTTGGATCAAATCATTGCGGATCAACTCAAAAATCTCTTCGATGCGGTGCTGGATAATTTCGGTGAGCAGCCAGCGCGACACCGCATGGGCTTCGATGGGGCGATCTTGGTCCAAACAGGGCGCGTTAATTTGCTCTTCGAGGGTGTTGGGGTTTTTCTCGGCCTCGCCATACAGGAGTTTCAATTCCTCGGCCAGGGGGATTGAGGTGTGAAGTATGTCGGCAATATCGTTCGTGACATGCTGACCCCCCACCGGCACCACCGTGAGATAAACCATGGCCCCATCGATAAACACCGACGCGCTGGTAACCCCCGCCCCCAGATCGATCAGCGTCACCCCCACCGCGCGGTCATCTTCAAGCAGACTCGACAAGCCGGCGGCAAAGGGGGATGCCACCAGGCTGTTAATATCCAAATGACAGAGGGCGACACAGCTGGTCAGGGTTTTCAGGGTAAATCTTGGGGCGCTCACAATATTCATATGGGCGGCGAGACTCTCGCCATGCATCCCGCGCGGATCACGAATGCCACGACTGCCATCAATCGACCAACCGGTTGGGATCATGTGCAAAACTTGCCATTCATCGGACAAGGAGCCATTATTGCTGTCCAGAATGGTTTGGCGAATATCGGCATCGGTCACGTGACGCGAAGCCAATGGCACCGATTGCACCACCAACCGCGACGAAAGCTGACGGGACGAGACATTGACCAACACGCTGTCAATCGTGCTGTCCGCCATGCGCTCCGCCTGCGCCACCGCATCTGAAATCGAGGCTATGGCCGGCTCCATTTCAATGATGTTGCCCGATTTAATCCCCGCCGATGCCGCGACCCCATAGCCCAACACCCGCGCGCCGCCTAACTCGGCACGGGCAATCACGGCGACGGTTTTGTGGCTACCAATATCAAGCGCGGCGACCAAACCCTTGGCGGGACTGGCATCGCGGCGGGTTAAGAGTGAGCGGTTTGTCGTCATGGCTGGCTCCAAGCGGCGAGTTGGGGGGCGGTTTCAGTGGGTTTTCGCAGGTGCGTCTCCCTGGCTCGATCCCTGGCCCGGTCACTGGCCCGGTGCGACCGCGATGCCGTGGGGCGCGGTTCGGAAGGGCCCGATGCCGTGGGAGATGAGCGCAGGGGCGGCGTACTCAACACCAAACGATCGGGCAGGCGCAGATCAATTTGGGTCACAGATTGCGCCAAAATATGTTGCCGCGCTTCGAGTTCGGCGAGCCAACTCCAGGCCGGATTGGCTGCATCATCGGCGGGCAACATCACAGTGACCCGATTATCGAGGCGGAGATTCCAACGCCGTCCGCCCACCCGCGTGGCCGCTGTCACACGCGCCGCCAAAGCCGGTTCGCTCCGCAGCATAAAGATTAAGGCCTCGGCTGCCTGGGGGGCATCCTGCCCAATCACCACCGGCAATTGCCCATATTTCGCCACCAACCCATCACGGCTTAGGGCATCCGGCGCATAAAGCGGGCGTTCTTTTTGCGCCGGGCCAGCTTCTGCGACCAACACCACCCCTTTGGCATCAATCACATGCAGTCGGTTTTGTACTTGCCAAATGGCAAAAGGTTGCCGCTCGCTCAACCGGACATAGACCGTATCGGGCAAATGTCGCTCGATCATGGCCGTCGCCACCCAGGGCAATTTTTCCAGATTCGCTTTGGTGACATCGAGGTCAAAGGCAAAGATCGGATCGCCCGCCACGAGAGGGATCACGCGGTGAATGTCGCTAACCGGCGTGGCCTGCCGTCCCTCGACCCATAAATGTGCCAATTTCATCCCGACCAGGCCGCTCGCCGCGACCATCATCTCTCCCACGCCGTGCCAAGCCGATTGCGCCACCTGGCGGGTGAGCGGGGCAAAGGGAGGACGCGACAACACCAAACCAATCACCAGCAAGGACAGAACCCCACTGGCGAGCGAAAATCTTGGATTGTGCCGCCATTTGGCGGTGCGCCGCCGCCAAACTTCCCATTTGCTCCACCAGAGCGGCATGTGTTTTGGACGCAGCTTGGCCAGCGACACGCCAAAAGGTGCCGTCCATCCCAACCGCCAAGGCCTCGACCATTGCCAGCCGCCGTTAAATTTGGCTTGACGCAGGCCACGCTCCAGGTTGCGACGAAAATTTTCCGGCGTCTCGTCGAGCCAGGCCGGTCGCACCAAGGTCAAAGGCAAGGGTTCAACGACCTGTTTCTTGCTGGGGCGCGGCGACAAGCGGGTTTTGGCCGCGCCAAGAGTCTCGGACCAGCCGGAGAAAATGCGGAAACGAATTATCCCCATTTTGCCTCCTCGACCAGATAGGTCACCAATTCGGCGAAGGAAAAGCCCTTGGCCCGCGCCAAATCCGGCACCAAGGACAGATCGGTCATGCCCGGTTGGGTGTTAATTTCAAGCAAGGCCAGGCGGGCGGCGGCGGTGGGGCGGGTTTCAAAGCGGAAATCCGCGCGGGAAATGCCGCGACAGCCCAGGGCGCGGTGGGCTTTGACCGCCACTTCTTCGATATTGGCGAGCAGATTGGCGGGCAAATTGGGCGGGATAATATGCTCGGCAATTCCCGCCGAATATTTCGCCTCGTAATCGAACAAGCCTTCGGGATAGTTAATCTCAATCATGCCCATCGAGGCCGCCCCCTCGTCATGGCCAATCACCCCGACCGTCAGTTCGCGGCCAGGGATAAATTCTTCCACCAGCAGGGCTTCCCCGTATAAATTTTGGTCTTGGGCCTGGTCGAGCGGCGATAATTGGTCGCCTGGTTTCACCAATTTCACCCCCAAACTCGATCCCTCGGCCAGGGGTTTGAGGATAAAGGGACGCGGCATCGGGTCGTGTCCTTGTTTAACCATGCGGTTAAATTCATCGCGCAAAATCACCCGCCCGGCCGCAATCGGCAAGCCCGCCGCCGTAAAAAGCGTCCGCGCCACCGCTTTATTCATCGCCAAGCACGAAGCCAACCGCCCCGAATGGGTATAAGGCAGCTGCAACATATCCAGCAGCCCCTGGATCGCCCCATCTTCGCCATAGGTACCGTGAAGGGCATTAAACACCACATCCGGTCGCACCCGCGTCAGGGCGGCCACCAGGGCCGAAACATTATCGGTGACTTCGAACAAAGTGACGCGATAGCCCGCTTGTTGCAGGGCTGCCCCCACCGCTTTGCCGCTGTCCAACGAAACCGCGTGTTCACCCGACACCCCGCCCATCAGCACCGTGACGGTGCTGCGTTGGCGTTGGCGGCGGAAATTTTCAAGGACGAATTTTTCGATCATCATATCATATCCCCCTTTGACCAATCGTAACGGGTTGACCCGTCGTAACGGGTTGATCCGTCGTAACCGGCATTGCCACTTCACCCAAACGTTTGATTTCCCATTCAAGCGTCAGGGCAAATTTTTCCAACACGCTTTGGCGTACGTCTTCCCCCAATTGTTCGATCTCGCGGGCGGTACTGCCGCCCAGATTGACTAAGAAATTGCAATGTTTGTCCGACACCATCGCCGCCCCGCGGCGCAAGCCACGACAGCCCGCCGCATCGATCAATTGCCAGGCTTTTTTCAAGTTGGGCGGTAAATGGGCGGTGGCTGCGGCGGGCGGATTCTTAAACGTACTGCCGCCGGTTTTGCTGCGGGTGGGCTGGCTTTGGTCGCGTTCTTGTTTGATCTGTTTCATGCGCTCGCGGATGGTGGCTTCGTCGCCGATTTGGGCCTGGAATGTGGCGGCAATGACGATGTGACCGGCGGGCAGCTCGGCCTGGCGATAGGACATGTTTAAGCTTTGCGGCGATGCGGTGGAAATATGACCTTGGCGATCCATGAGAACAACCGACGACAGAAAATCTTTGGTTTCGCCGCCAAAGGCCCCGGCATTCATCGCCACCGCCCCGCCAACCGAGCCGGGAATGCCAATCAAGAACGCCAGGCCGGTCAGACCAAGCCCCGCCGCGAACCCGGCCACGGCAACATCCAACGCCGCCGCCCCCGCTTGGATCGCGGTCGCATCATCCGCCGCCACGTCAATTTTGGCAAAATCGCGCCCCAGCCGGATCACCGCCCCGCGAATTCCGCCATCACGCAGCAAGACATTGCTGGTGGCTCCCAAAATCGTCAGCGGTACCTGCGGCGGCAGCAACTGCAGGAAAAGCTGCAAATCCTCGCGGTCGACCGGGCGGAACAACAAATCCGCCGTCCCGCCAACCCCAAACCAGCTGGTGGTCGCCAAAGCCGCGTCCGCGGTCAGCCGACCGCGTAATTGCTGTGCCGCCGCCGCCGCCGCCGCCAGCAGCGCGTCGCGCCACGCCAGGTCTGGATGCGCCATGTCTGGATGCGCCGTGTCTGGGCGCACCAGGTTTGGATGCGCCGTGTCTGGGCGCACCAGGTTTGGATGCGCCGTGTCTGGGCTGGTTGCACCGGACAATGCCGCCTTGGGCTGGTCGGGAATGAGGGCTAAATCGATCATCATGCCACCCCCGCCAATCGGGTTGGGTTTGCCATTAAATTTTCCGGCAAACCCGCCGGTAACGCCGCCAATTGTTGCGGCAAGCCATGCGCCCATTGGGTGATCGACCCCGCCCCCAAACACACCACGTAATCGCCCGCTTTGGCCCGGGCCGCGATCATCGCCGCCAAATCTTCGGGACGAGGCAATTTCGCTACCGGCAATTTTGGACGCAGTTTATTCATGGCCTGCAACAAGGCATCGCTGGAAACCCCGGCAATGGCCTCTTCCCCCGCCGCATAGACATCGGCCAGGATCACTTCATCGGCATCGTCAAAACATTGGGCAAAATCATCCATCAAATCGCGCAGGCGGGTGTAACGATGGGGCTGGGCCACCGCGATGATGCGTTTTTTGCTCGCCCGTGGGCAGGCCAGACGCGCCGCCGCCAAAACCGCTTTGATTTCGACCGGATGATGACCATAATCATCAATCACCGTCACCCCGCCCACCTCGCCGGTTTTGGTAAAGCGGCGTTTGACGCCGGTAAATTTCGCCACGGCTTGGCGGATCACGCCCTCGCCAAAGCCCAACCCCAACCCCATCGCCACCACCGCCAGGGCATTGGATAAATTATGTTTCCCCAGCATGTTTAACTGTAAGCCGGTGATTTTAGACGGGCTTTGCCCGCCGGTTGCGGCCTGGTTCAAACGATGCGAAATCACCACGTCAAATTGGGTACCTTGACCGCTATACACCACCTTTGTGGCATAAAGATCGGCCCGGCCTTCTGAGACATTTTCGAGACCATAGGTAAAAACGCGGCGATCTTCCAAACGCGGCAACAAGGAACGCACCACCTCGTGGTCATGGCACATGACGGCAAAGCCATAAAACGGCAAATTTGCGGCGAAAGTGTAAAATGCCTCAATGACCCGATCAAAACTGCCAAAATGTTCCATATGTTCGGGGTCGATATTGGTGATGATGCCAATCGTCGAGGGCAAACGCACAAAGGTACCGTCGGATTCATCGGCCTCGACCACGATCCAATCGCCCCGACCCAGATAGGCGTTGCTGCCATATTGGTTGATCACGCCGCCATTAATCACGGTGGGATCAGCCCCCCCTTGCTCCATCATGACCGCCGCCATCGAGGTGGTGGTGGTTTTGCCATGCGTCCCCGCCACCGCCACCGCCATTTTAAGCCGCATCAATTCGGCCAGCATCTCGGCGCGGCGAATGATCGGGATGCGCTGGGCGCGGGCGGCGATTATTTCCGGGTTTTTCGCGGTGGCGGCTGAGGTCACGACCAGCAATTTTGCCCCCGCGATGTTATCGCTGTGGTGACCAATCGCAATTTTGATGCCTTTATCCCGCAGGCGTTGGACATTGGCCGACATGGCCAGGTCGCTGCCGCCCACCTGGTACCCTAAGCCGTGCAAAATCTCGGCAATCCCGGACATGCCGATGCCACCAATGCCGACAAAATGTATAGATCCAACCAATTCGGGGCGAATTTTCATTTGGCATCTCCGGCAATTTCGACCAAATCGGCCAGATGTCGCGCCGCATTGGGAACCCCCAAACGCCGCGCATTGGCCGCATAATCGATGAGTAATTGAGGATTATTCATAAGTTTTTGCAACAAAGCCGAGAGAGTCTCTGGGCTAAAATCATGTTGTTCAAGCAACCAGGCCGCTTTGGCCTCGGATAAAAAGCGCGCATTGACCAATTGATGCTGATCCGCCGCATGGGGATAAGGCACCAAAATAGACGGCATCCCGGCGGTCGTGAGTTCGGTAATGGTCGACGCGCCGCTGCGACAAATCACCAAATGAGCGACATCCAACCTGGCCGCGAGATTATTGAAAAATTCAGCGATTTCGGCCTTGATTCCCGCCGCCGCATAGGATGCCCGCACCCGCTCGACATCTTCGCTGCGGCATTGCTGCACAATGTCCAAACGCGACCGCATGGCCCCTGGCATCAAAGCCAGGGCGGCGGGCAACACATCGCTAAACACCCGCGTCCCCTGGCTGCCGCCGGTCACCACCAGGCCAAAGCGTCCCCCCTCTTCGGGCGGGCGATAGGGGCGATAGGCCAGTTCATGAAACGACCCCCGCACCGGATTGCCCGTGACAATCAAGGTGGTTTTCAAATTTTTTTCCTCGGCGAGGGGAAAGGTCACCGCAATCAACTCGGCATGATTGGCAAACAGGCGATTGGCCCGTCCCAACACCGCATTTTGTTCATGCAGAATGATTTTATACCTAAGCAGCCAGGCCGCCGCCAAGACCGGCACGCTCGCATAGCCGCCAAAGCCCACCACCACCAGAGGTTTTAACCGCCGCAACAACAGCAAAGCCTGCAGCACTCCCAACCCCAAGGTAAAGGTGGCGATCAGGCGATGCAACCAGCCCCGCCCCGCCAATCCCGATGCCGCAATTTGCCAAATCGGGATGGATTTCATGGCGGCAAAATTGCGCCCGCGTCCGGTCGTGACATAGCCAACATTGCGCCCGCGTGAGCTCAGTACATCCGCCAAAGCCTCAGCCGGAAACACATGGCCGCCCGACCCCCCCGATGCCAAGATAAATTCGACCGCTTTCATGCCCATCTCCTTTCGCCAAAATTGCGGCGGGTGAGCGACAACATCATGCCCATCGCCATCGCCATCGCCAATAAAGATGAGCCGCCATATGAGACAAACGGCAAGGTCATGCCCTTGGTCGGAATGAGATGCAGCACCGAAGCCATATTCACCAAAGCCTGCAGGCTCAGTTCGACCAACAAGCCCCCCCCCGCCAGCACCACGAATAAATCCTTGGATTTGCGCAGCCTGGCTCCGCTGCGGGCCAAAATCACCACATAGAGACCGATCAAGACCAGACAGGCAATCAGACCAAATTCTTCGCCCGCCACGGCAAAGACAAAATCGGCATGGGCATCCGGAATCACCATTTTAATCGTCCCCTCGCCCGGCCCTTTGCCAAACAAACCGCCATTGGCAAAGGCTTCGAGACCGCGTTCCACCTGGTAGTGATTGCCGGAGCGGGCAAAAAATCCATCCAGCCGCGCCTGCACATGCGGCATTAATTCATAGGCAATGCCCGCGCTGATTAGGGCAAACGCCACCCCGCCCAGGATCAGCACGAGCGGCACCCCGACCAAGGCCAGTTGCATCAACCAAATCGCGCTGATCAAGACCGATTGGCCAAAATCCGGTTGCGCCATCACCAACCCGGCAAACAAGCCATAAAGCAGCGAGGATATCGCCAAGCGTCGCCGCCGGTGATGGGCTTGCCAGGCCACCAAAATCATCGCCGTGACCACCACGAAACAGGGCTTGGCAAATTCCGAGGGCTGCAACGACACTCCCATCACGGTCACCCAACGCTGCGCCCCTTTGATTTCTTCGCTGCCCAAAGTCAGCAAGACCAAGCCCATAAAGACCGCAAATCCCACCAATGCCATTAATTTGATGCGCTTGATCGGCAAGACCGAAATGCCAATCATCCCCACCACCGCCACCGGCAAAAGCGGCCCCTGCCGCCAAACAAAATGCCACGGCAACAGGCCCAGCCGCACCGCCACCGCCGGCGATGCCGCCAGCAGCAACACCGCCCCAAATAAAATCAACCCCAACAATAAAGCGAGGCTCCAGCGGTCAACCGTCCACCACCACCGCCCCATAATGCTGGTATCCGTCCGAGCAAAAATCGTCATTTTTTTGCTCCTGGGGAAAGGGTTTGGGGGGGGTGGGTTTGGGTGCCAGGGGTTTGGAGACCGGGGGTTTGGAGACCGGAGGTTTGCGCCGCGATTAAATCTTGCACCTGGCGGCGAAATTGATCGCCGCGATCCTCGAAATTGGCGAATTGGTCAAACGAGGCGGCGGCGGGCGACAGCAAGATATTCGCCGCCCCGCCCGCTTTTTGCCCCGCTTTTTGCGCCGCCGCAAACGCCGCCGCCAGGGCTTGCTGCATCGTACCGCATGATTCATAGGCGACGGCGCGGGCGGTCAGGCTCGCGGCGAATTCATCGGCGGATTCACCGAACAAGAAAGCTTTGGTGACATTTTTTAAGGCATCATCGTCCAAGCCGTTGATGCCGCCTTCTTTGCCGCGCCCGCCCGCCAGCCAGTAAATATTTTGATAGGTCACCAAAGCATAATAAGCCGCATCCGCATTGGTGGCTTTGGAATCATTGATAAAACTGATCGCACCAAGGTTTCCGACATTTTCTTGACGGTGGGCAAGGCCGGGAAAGGCCATAAACGCCGCCGCAATCTCGCGGTCGCTCATCCCAAGCTGGCGCAACACGGCAAAGGCCGCCACCGCATTTTGGGCGTTATGAATCCCAGGCAGATTCTTGGCCTGGCTCAGATCACATAAAGCTTGCGCGTCGCTATAAATCCAGCCCGACCGGACATAAAAATGCGCCAGACGCTCATGCCGACACGACACGGCCTGGTAGGTTGCCGCCGGATGCGATGCCGGTGACGCGGCCGCGCTGGGGTGGCGGGCAAAGATATGCAGGCTATGATCATCATCAATCGCTATCACCGCCAGGCTGTTGGCGGACAACCCCTCGAAAATCATCGTTTTCGCGGCGATATAGCCGTCTAGCCCGCCATGACGATCGAGATGATCGGGGGAAATATTGAGCAAAACCGCCGCCGTCAAAGGCAGAGTGCGATTTAACTCTAATTGATATGACGACAATTCCAAGACATAGATACCGCCCCGCGCCAAAATCGGCAAATCCAGGGCGGCAATCCCCAAATTGCCCCCCACCGCGACATTTTTTTCGCCATATTTTTGCCGCAGGGCAAAGCCAATCAAAGCGGTGGTGGTCGATTTGCCATTGGTGCCGGTAATGCCGATATATTTGGCTTGCGGCGCGGCGGCGACCAATAACGCGATATCGCCAATGATTTTCACGCCCTGTTGTTGGGCCAGGGTAACGGCTTGGTGCGGTGCGGGATAGCTATGGGGAATGCCGGGCGACAACACCAAAGCCGCGATGCCGCGCCAATCCCAACGATCCGGCGGGGTTAAGGGCAGATCGGGCAGAGCGGCGGCCATTTTGGTGCGCGTGTTGGCATCATCGTCCCAGGCCAGGCAAATGCCGCCCCTGGCCCGCACAAAACGCACGGTAGCCAAGCCCGATTTACCGAGACCAACAATGGCGAATTTTTTGCCCGCTATATCCATTGCCCATACCCTAACGCAGCTTTAAGGTCGATAGACCAATCAAGGCCAACACCAGTGAAATAATCCAAAAGCGAATGACCACCGTGGTCTCGCTCCAGCCTTTTTTCTCGAAATGATGGTGCAAGGGGGCCATCAAAAACACCCGCATCCCCGTGCGTTTGAACCAAAATACCTGGAGAATCACCGACAGAGTTTCCACCACAAACAACCCGCCAATAATCGCCAACACGATTTCATGCTTGGTAATGACCGCAATCACCCCCAACGCTCCGCCCAAGGCCAAGGAACCGGTATCCCCCATAAACACCCGCGCTGGCGGCGCGTTGAACCATAAAAATCCCAAGGCCGCCCCGCCCAAAGCCCCGCAAAACACCGCGATTTCCCCCACTCCCGGCACGTGGTGGATTTGCAAATAATTGGCGAACACAACATTACCGACCAAATATGAAATTAAGGCAAAACACGCCGCCACAATCATCACCGGCACGGTCAGCAACCCATCCAACCCATCGGTCAAATTGGCGGCATTGCCCGCGCCCACCACCACCACCAGGCCAAAGGGCAAGAAAAACCACCCCAAATCGAACAAGGTGTTTTTGATAAACGGCACCGCCAATCCGGTCGCCAGGCTGGGATTGGCTCCCGTATGGGTGAGATACATCACGCCGCCCACCGCGAAGCCCGCCACGGCAAATTCCGCACATAGGCGCAGCCGCCCCGGCAAGCCATCATGGTTGCGTTTAATCAGTTTCAGATAATCATCGCCAAAACCAATCAGCCCAAAGCCAAAGGTCACAAGCAGCACCATCCACAAATAACCCGACCGCAAATCCGCCCACAGCAAGGTCGAAATCCCCAAAGAACATAGGATCAATAACCCGCCCATCGTCGGGGTGCCTTGTTTGGTGAGGAGGTGGCTGGCCGGGCCGTCGCTGCGAATGGGCTGGCCTTTGCCTTGTTTGCTGCGCATGTAATGGATGAAGCCATTCCCCCACCACAGGCTAATCACCAAGGCGGTAATAACCGCCCCGCCGGTACGAAAGGTCAGATAACGAAACAGATTAAGCGGGCCAATATGGGTGGATAATCCCGCCAAAAGATTAAGCATTTTTTCCCCCCGATAGGTTTTGGTGGTTTGGGGTCCCTGCCGCAATCAAAGCGGCGACCAATTTATAGATATTGCTGCCATGCGAGCCTTTGGCGAGAACCAGATCGCCGTCTTTAAGACCGGTTGTTTCATCCAACAAAATAGGCAGCAATTCTGATGATGTTTCGCCATGTTCTCCAATTTGTTCGGGTTTGATATGATGCTGGATCAGCTCAGAGTCTTTCCCGGCGGTATAGACTGTGTCGATGCCCGATGTGGCCTGGGCAATTTGCCGACCCAATTTCTCATGTTCCAGGCGAGAATGACCCCCAATTTCCAGCATATCGCCCAGCACCGCGATTTTGCGCCCGCCAGTTTGGGGTGGGGGCATGAATGCAATTTGTGTGATCGCCGCTTGCATCGAAATTGGGCTGGCATTGTAACTATCGTCAATCAGGCGGATTTTTCGCCCGTGCGATAGTTCTAGATCATAGAGTTTCCCCCGTCCGGCAATGGGTTCATAGGTGACGAAATTTTGTGCCGCCTCCGCTAAGTCGGTATTTGGACACATGGCGGCAAAGGCCGCTAATGCCGTCACCGAGATGCGGATATGGTGTTCGCCGACGCTCGGAATCTCATATGAAAATTTTCGACCTTTGGCGTTTATGTGCACAACGACGAAAGGATCGGGGTTGTTCGATGAAAATTGAAAATCAGCATCCGAGTGATTGCCAAAACTAACAATATTTTTAACGCCAAATTGCTGCGCCCGCCCTGACAAATAATCAAAATATTTGGAATCGCGGTCGAGAATGACCGTAGCCAGAGAAGGCACCGCAATGCCTTCAATGAGAAAACCTTTTTCTTTGGCGATTTCGGCTTCGGAACCGAAAAACTGCACATGCGCCGAGGCAATCGTGCCAATTAAAACAAATTGCGGTGCGACCAATTGCGCCAAGGGCAGAATCTCGCCCGGATTGCTGGTGCCAATTTCAAACACGGCGAACTCGGTATCGCGCGGCATCCGTGCCAGGGACAGTGGCACCCCAATATGGTTGTTGAAATTGCCAAAGGCGGTGTGGGTTTTGCCATAATGCGCCAACAACCCAACCAGGGCCGTCTTGGTCGAGGTTTTGCCAACCGAGCCGGTCAAGGCCAGAATTTTGGCGGTGGGGGATAATCTTCGCCGCGCCAATCGCCCCAAATCCCGCAATGCCGCCAGACTATCGCTCACCAGGAAATAGGGCATCTTTGGCACACCGGACGCAGGTAAACGCTGGGCAATCACCGCCACCGCGCCGGCTGTCATCGCGGCATCGATATAATCATGCCCATCAAAATTCTCGCCCTGCAAAGCGACGAAAATATCCCCTGCCGCCAGGGTACGTGAATCAATGCTCACGCCGGTGGCGGTAAAATCGCCCAGGCTTGCTTGTCCCAGGCTTGCTTGTCCCAGGCTTGCTTGTCCCAGGCTTGCTTGTCCCAGCGCTGCGACGATCTCGCTGCCAAGCCAGAGGGGGGGCAATTTGCTGGTCATGATACCGCCTCCCTTTCCCGTGCGACAAAAATGGTTCCGCCCGCATTCCGTAAGGCCTGCGCCACCATCTCCGCATCGTCAAAGGGCAAAGTTTTATCGCCGATGATTTGACCGCTCTCATGGCCTTTGCCCGTCACCACCGCGATGTCGCCCGCACCTAATTGCGCAACCAAATGGGTAATGGCCGCGGCACGATCCCCGATTTCGATCACGCGGCAAGGCGGGCGTTGTGTCGCCAGGGCGGCCTGCATGATCTCACGGCGGATGGTGGCGGCCTCTTCCTGGCGCGGATTGTCATCCGTCACCACGACATAATCGGCCAGCCTGGCCGCAATTTCGCCCATGATCGGGCGTTTGCCGCGATCTCGGTTGCCGCCACAGCCAAAAGCCAGCAACAGCCGATTTTTCGCCAAAGGCCGCAAACTCGTCAAAATATTTAGCAGCGCGTCTGGCGTATGGGCGTAATCGATCAAGATGCGCCCGCCATTGGCGGCTTGACCAATCATCTGGGCGCGCCCCGGCGGTGCCGACAGCGTCGCCAAAGCCTTGACCGCGCGGTTTTGATCCGCTCCCGCCGCCAACACCAGGCCCAAGGCACAAAGCGCATTCAGGGCCTGGAAATCCCCAATCAAGGGAAGATCAACGTGATATTCGCAGCCAAACACTGAGAGGGTGAGATGCTGCCCGCTTTCATGCGGCGATTGAGCGACAAGCCGCAATTCCTGGCCGGTTTTGCCATATTGAAAGATGGTCTGACCGCGTTTTTGCGCCATCGCCGCCAAAACCGGATATTCCGCCGCGTCATGATTCAGTACCGCCACCGCATCGGGCGGCAATATCCGCGTGAATAATTGAGATTTGGCATCGAGATACGCCGCCATCGTGCCATGATAATCCAAATGATCGCGGGTGAGATTGGTAAACCCCGCCGCCCGCAATTGCACCCCATCGAGGCGATATTGACTGATGCCGTGCGAGGAAGCCTCCATCGCCACATGGGTGAGGCCCCCCACCGACATGGCCGCCAGATATTGCTGCAAATCAATGGCGTTCGGCGTGGTGAGGCCGTGCGCCAAAATCTGCCCCTCTTGTATCCACCCAATCGTGCCAATCATGCCCGCCCGCAGCCCCAATTTTTGCCAAATCGCCTGGCAAAACCACGCCACCGAGGTCTTGCCATTGGTGCCGGTGATGGCGACCAAATTTTGCGGTTGCCGCCCGTAAAACCGCGCCGCCAGTTTCGCCAAGACCAGGGCCGGTTGATCGGTGACAAAGATTGGCACATTTTGGCGGGTCGTAAGGTGCCGCAGCGCGTCCGGGTTCTCATCCGCCGCAAGCAGCAATGCCACCGCGCCCTGGGCCATCGCCGCGGCGACAAAATCAGCCCCACTTTGCTTGACCCCCGGCAAGGCGGCAAACAAGGCCCCTGGCCTCACCAGCCGCGAGTCAGAGGCCAGGCTCGTTATCGGTTGGTCAAAATCGGCCAGGCGGGTGATGCCGCTATCATTCAGCCAGACCCCATCCACCGCCAAAGCGGCAAACAAGTCACTCAGTCGGAAGTTTGGCATTTTTACCTCCGTTCTGGGCGATGGCTTGGGCGGAAAGTCTCACATTTTGGGCACGGGCTGGCGAGGCTGGTACCGCCAAAATCGGCCCAATCCGCGCAATCACCCGCCCCACCAAGGGGGCCGCAACATAGGCCGCCGAGCGTTGCCCTTGGGAAAACTCGTTGCCTTTGGGTTCGTCAATCATGGCAAACACCATGTAACGCGGGGCTTCAATCGGAAAGGCTCCGACAAAGGACGCAATCAACCGGTGTTTTTGATAGACATGGTGGCTGTCGATTTTCTCCGCCGTGCCGGTTTTGCCGCCAATATCATAGCCGGCAATATCGCTGAAACGCCCGGTGCCATTGGTCACCACCTGGCGCATTAATTGACGCAAAGTCGCGCTGGTCGAGGATTTGATCACGCGCCGCCCGGCTATCGGCTCGGAATCGGGGCGGTAAAGCAAAGTCGGTTGGATCAATATTCCCCCATTGACCATCGCCGCCAAAGCCGCCACCATTTGCACCGGCGGCAAGGCCAGCCCATGCCCATAGGCAATCGTCATGAGATTAATCATGCGCCAGTTTTTCGGATATTCCGGCTTGCCCATTTCCGGCAGGTCAAATTCCATCGGAGACAATAATCCCAAACCAGCCAAAAATTCTTTTTGTCGCTCCACCCCGGCGGCCAAGGCGATGCGTGCCGCGCCAATATTCGATGAATAGGTTATGATTTCTGCGACGCTCATGGCGCGGTTCACCGGGTGATCGTCGTGAATGACATAAGGGCCAGAGACCAAGGCTTGACTCACATCAAACATCGAATTCACCGTGACCAGGCCATTATCCAAAGCCATCGCCGCCGTGAAAATCTTGAAAATCGACCCCATCTCGTAACGACCCAAACTGACGCGATTAAAATAATTATCCCCCTCGTGGCGGTTGGTGTCATTCGGATTATAATCGGGCAAGGAAACCAAGGCCAAAACCTCGCCGGTGCGGACATCCAGCACCAGCCCGGCAGCCCCAATCGCATTTAATTGCTGTTTGGTTTGGAGAAGTTCGCTGCGTAAGACGTGCTGAATGCTGGCATCGACACTCAGATGCAACGGCTCGGTCTGTTGCTGCAATTGGCTGTTATACCGCCGTTCAATCCCGGCCAGCCCGTTATTATCCACATCGCTGTATCCCAAAATATGCGCAAATTCCGCGGCATGGGGGTAAATGCGATGCTCTTCCCGCAGAAAGAACAGCCCCGGCAAGTTTAATTGTGCCAAATTTTGCGCTTCACGCGGCGAAATCCCGCGCTTGACATAGACAAAATTGCGGCTTGAGGCGAGACGCTGCAACAAAGCCACCATGTCAAGATCAGGCCAAATCGTCGCCAAATGATTCACCATTTGGACCGGATCGGTGACTTTGCGCGGGTCGATGGCTGCATCCTCCATCGGCAAATTCGTGGCCAAGATCACGCCATTGCGGTCGGTTATATCGGCCCGTTTGACCTGCGCCCCGACCACGACCGGGGTGTGCTGACGGGCGGGACTGCTCAGACTCACCCCCATCAAGCGCAAGCCAATTATGGCAAATCCAATTGTCAGCATAATCATCGCCTGGCCAAATTTGCGATGGGCCAGGGCGACGGGCGACAGGGGAAGTTGTGACGCGGCATCGTGACGGCGGGAACCCCAGATTTGCCCCCAGGATTGTACCCAGGACGGCGCCCGCTCGGAACGCAACCAGGCCCCGAACCCCAGGCGATCCCAGGCCGCAGACTGGCGCAATTTGTGCCAGAATTGGACATGAGCGGGAAGGTCACGGGTGGACAAACTCATGGCATCCCCCCTTTCGCACCCAATTGCGGGCTGGCCTCGGTCATTTGGTGCAAAGATTGGCGGTCAAGCCTGGCGGCAACCGGGGCGAGTTTGGGGGCGACCGGGGTGACTTTGGGGGTGACCGGGGCGACACCGGCCAGGCGGGGGCTGGCGATGGGGAAAGGCTCCCACCCGGCAATAAATTGTTGCGGGCGCAACGGCACCAACCCCAACAGGCTCGCATTTTGCTGTTCCAGTCGCGCCGGGTCGGTCACCAGCGACCATTCCGCTCTAAGAATGCGGATGTCGGCTTCGGTGCGGGCAATATCGCGGTTCATCTGCGCCAGGGCAGATTCTTTTTGCTGTACCTCATATTTAACTTGGTACACACTCCAGCCAAATCCCATCAACAGCAATATCCAAAAACTGGGGCGATTAAGCATCTTCACGCCCTCCCCATTAAGGCGGCTGCCCGCCCCGTTTCGGCGGCGGCGGCGGCGGTGGCGGGGAAGGCGGCGGCGGCGGCGGCAAATTTAACCGCCACCCGCATCCGCGCCGAGCGGGCGCGGGGATTTTTTTTCGTCTCTTCCGCGCACGGCAAAATGGGTTTTTTACTGAGGGCGCGAAAGACAAAGGCGGGGCGATCTGGTTGGCCGCTGGGGGACGGCAAAGCCATCGGCATATGGCGCGAGACTTGGCTGCCCGATGGCGAAAATTGCCTGAGAAATAATTTCACCATCCCATCCTCGGCGGAATGGAAACTGACCACCAGCAGCCGCCCGCCTGGTTGCAAAAACCGCAAGGATGCCGCCAGAATTCTTTCCAATTCACCCATTTCATCATTCACCACCAGGCGCAAGGCCTGGAAAGTACGCGTCGCCGGGTCAATGCCATCTTTGCTGCGCGGTACGATGCTGCGCACCAAATCCGCCAATTGACCGGTGCGGGTAATCGCCGCAGTTTGCCGCCGGGTCACAATCGCACGGGCAATGCGACGGGCGTGACGCTCGTCGCCATGGTGATAGATCAAATCTGCCAAATCGGATTCCGAGAGTATCGCAATCAAATCCGCCGCGGTTTGTCCCTCGCCGCCCATGCGCATATCGAGCGGCCCATCAAAGCGAAAGGAAAAACCGCGCTCGGCCTGGTCAATTTGCGGCGACGACACCCCCAAATCCAACACCAAGGCCGCGATATTATCGTAAGCGCGTTCGGTCAAATAAGCGTCAATTTGCGAAAATTTTTTTTCAATTAATTCAAACCGCCCCGGAAATTGCGCCGCCACATCGCGCCCCGCCGCCGCCGCATAGGGGTCACGGTCAAACGCCAAGACGCGGCAATCGGCCCTGGCCAAAATCGCACGGCTATACCCGCCCTGGCCAAAAGTGCCGTCGATAATGATTTCGCCATCACGAGGCTCCAATTGATCAAGCATTTCCTGCAGCATCACCGGTTGATGCAGTTTGGGCATTTCCCCGACAGAGACAGGTGGGTTAGTCATGTTTCGCCGCCTCCTTACGTTTGCGGGTTGCGTTTAAGTATTTATCGACCGCCGCTTTCATTTCCTGCACCGGTTGTTGCGAGATGGTTTTATAGATATAAAAATCTTCACCATGCCCTTTGAAAGTAACCTGGTCTTCGCATTCCAATAATTCGATGAAATCTTCGGTCAGAATCACCCGCCCCTCAGCATCGAAACTCAGTTCACGGGCAAAGCTTAGGATAATATCGATTTCTTCATAGCGATCACTTGCCGGGTCAAGGTTTTTTATTTCCTGGCTAAGCGCATTCATGTGGGCAATGCCAACACATTTTATGATCCTTTGCCCAAGCGTGGGATCGCCGGCCGGATAGCCGTACAACGCGCCCTCCCCATTGGCCAAACGGACAGCACGAAAGGATGCCGGCACCGAAACCCGCCCTTTCTTGTCAATTTTATTGGTATAAATGCCAACAAACGGTGCCATCTCAATGATCCCATCGCCATACCCCCCGTATCCTGACCACAGTTATACTTGGGCAAATATGGGATAACATGGGCAAACATGGGCGTCAATAGAAAATTGAATAAATAATTGACTTATATCATGTGTTTGAAAGTGTTCCGTGAGGTGAATTATTGTAATCAGCAAGAGTTTGTCTTTGGATTAAGGTAATTCCTTAAGTGATTGACAAGATTGAATTTGGCAAAATTCTGTTTGCGTTTTGTTCTTGCCGTTAAGCTGTGGATAAGCTTGTGCATAAGGGCAGAAAAAATTTTATGATTCAGGGGGATCATGCGGAATTTGAAAAAATCCCGATCAGGCTGTATCGCCGGTTTGGTTAGCGGGCCTGGCCCGCCGGAAGGAAGAGGTAAGAGGATAGAGGATAGAGGGAAGAGGGAAGAGGGAAGAGGGAGAGGGAGAGGGAGAGGGAGAGGGAGAGGGAGGGGCGGCAAAAAAAAGAGCGTCATTACCCGCCGCCTTATTCGTGGAACGAATAAGGCGAGTCGGGTA
>JASGCR010000223.1:0-76 GCA_030054015.1 Candidatus Symbiobacter sp.
CAGGAGTATTATTCCTTAAACTCCTGGGGGATTACCCGACTCGGGCTGCAAGCGGATTCCCGCTTGCAGCCCGGCG
>JASGCR010000223.1:176-4147 GCA_030054015.1 Candidatus Symbiobacter sp.
GGTAATGACACTCCCTTTTTGATGCACTTTAGCTGCGCGGCGGGTAATGACGCTCCCTTTTTGATGCACTTTAGCTGCGCGGCGGGTAATGACACTCCCTTTTTGATGCACTTTAGCTGCGCGGCGGGTAATGACGCTCTTTTGGTACTCCGGCGGCGGGCATTTTTCACCCCCGCAATTCCCCGCCGCAATCGCTGCCCACCGCGGCGATGATTTTCTGTTCCAGGTCGGCAATTTCGGCATCATTCATGGCGCGATCCATGGGCGCAATCGTCACCCGAATGGCGAGTGATTTCTTACCGCGCGGTAACTTATCGCCATAATACACATCAAAAATATCGGCGGTTTCAACCAGGTTTTTGTCGGCGGCGCGGCTGGCCCGAAGCAAACGCTCCGCCGCCACAGTATCATCGACAATAAAGGCGAAATCGCGGGTAAATTTCTGCATCGCCGACAAGGCAAGCGGCGGCTTGGCGGTGGATTTGCCTTTGTTTTTGGCGGGAGGTATGGCATCCAATAAAATTTCAAACGCCGCCACCGGCACCGCCAAATCAATTTCCGCCAAAATTGATGGGTGGATCATGCCAAATTTTGCCAACACGATCTTATCGCCAAGTTTCACCAATCCCGACTGACCCGGGTGATAATAATTCGCCGCCGCCGCCGTCGCATCATTGCTAATTTGCAGCGACGATGCGGCAAAACCCAACAGTTCCAACACCGCCAGCATGTCGGATTTGGCATCAAACACGTCAAACGCGCCCTGACCACCGGTGATTGCGGGCATGAAAGCCGCCTCGCGCCGCCACAGGCTTTGGCGGGCGCCCAGGCGAATGCCGGCGGCGATAATTTGCTGTCCCTTGGGGGTGGGGTTGTGAAAACCCGGGCCAATTTCAAATAATGAGACGGAAACCTCGCCATGAGCCACTTGCCGCGCCGCAGCCGCGAGCAAATTAGGCAAAGGGGTGGGTCGCATTTGCGATAAATCGGCGGCAATCGGGTTGGATAAAGTCAAATCATCGCCGCCGCCGCCAAATAATGTCGCACGTTCTTTGTCCATAAAGGCCCAGGTGACGGCTTCATGCAGGCCACGCGCCGCCAAAAGACGGCGGGTTTTGATGCGGTTGGTCTCGGCGGGCGACAAAATTTGGGGCGAAATTTGCGATGGGCGCGGCAAGGGTACCGCCGCCATGGCATCGAGGCCATAATGGCGCAAGATTTCTTCGACCAAATCGGCTTCGCCCTCGCATTCCAAACGCCAGGCGGGCGGCATGACCTGCCAACTCGCGGCGTTGGGGGGGGCGGTAACGGCAAAACCCAATCCGGCCAAGATTTCTTGCTGGTGGGGGAGGGGGACATCGATCCCCCCCAATGCCGCCACACGCGACGGGCGAAAGGTCAAGGCTTTGCGGCAAATTGGCGGCGCGCCGGCTTCTGATCGCCCGCCAGCGGTGCCGCCGCATAAATCCAGCACCATCGCCGCCGCCGCCGCCACCCCTGGCACCGCCGAATCCGTGTCGATGCCGCGCTCAAAGCGATGCCGCGCATCCGAGATGATGGCCAAAGCCCGTCCCGTCGCGGCCACGCGGGCGGGATCGAACCAGGCCGCCTCGATCAAGACATTTTTGGTGGCGAGCGACACGGCGGTTGATTCGCCGCCCATCACCCCGCCCAGGCTGATAATCCCCGACTCGTCGGCAATGACCACCGCTCCGGCGGGCAATTCATAGGTTTTGCCATTTAATGCGGTTAATTTCTCGCCCGATTCTGCCAGGCGCACCACCAAATTGCCGCGAATTTTATCGGCATCGAACACATGCAGCGGGCGGTTGGCTTCGAGCATCATGTAATTCGTGACATCCACCAGGGTCGAAATCGATTTATGCCCGACCGATGCGAGCAAAGCGACCAACCAATCCGGACTGGCCTGGTTATGGACATTTTCAACCATCTGGCCGACAAAATGCGGGCAATAGGGCCGGGCATCGGCGGTGATCGTGATCGCAATTTTTTTGCCCGATTCGCCGCTGGGTTTGGTCGTATTTGGAGCGGATGCCGATTTTGGGTCGGATGTTTTGCCTAAATCCCCGGACTTTCCCAAATCCCCGCACTTCCCCAAATTATTGACAAAAATTTCGCGGCGAATCCCTTGCACCCCCAGCCCATCGGCGCGGTTGGGGGTTATGGCAATCTCGAAGATGGTATCGGTCTCGGTTTTTTGATTGAGAGTTGCCGCATCTGAGGCTTGCGACAATTTTAAATAGTTGGTAACGGGTTCGCCAATTTTGGCTTCTGAAAAAAGTTCGATGATGCCTTCGTGATCTTCGGAAAGATTCAATTCCCAGGCGGAACAGCACATGCCGTTCGATTCGACCCCGCGAATGGTCGATTTTTTGAGTTTCAAGCCGTTGCGTGGGATGACCGAACCGACCGGAGCAAAGGCAATTTTAATGCCGGCGCGGGCATTGGGTGCCCCACATACGACTTGGAGGGTGCCGACCAGAGTGGCGACCTGGCAGACGCGCAATCGATCCGCCTGCGGATGTTGTTCGGCGGAAATAATCTCGCCCACCGTGAACAGACTGAGATCGGGGGGGGTGGGTTCGGCGGTTGCGGTTTGACCGGATTTTTCAATCGCCTCAACCTCGAACCCCAATTTGGTGAGGGTGGCGGCAATGACTTCGTCGCTTTCAGCGAAATGCAGCCCGTGCCAGTTCTGGCCGAGCGGGCTGGTCATCACCGGCCATTGCGTCACATGGTTAAGCCAAGAGCGGGAGAGTTTCATCACACCACTCCCGCCAGATCAAAGGGTGAAAAACCATAATGCGACAACCACCGCCCATCGCCATCGAAAAACGTCCGTAAATCGGGAATGCCGTATTTAAGCATCGCCATGCGCTCCACCCCCATGCCAAAGGCAAAGCCTTGCCATTGATCGGGATCAAGGCCGCAATTCACCAAAACATTGGGATGCACCATGCCCGATCCCCCAATTTCCAGCCAATCGCCATGCGGCCCCAGGGTTAATTTACCGCCCGCCCGCGAGCAGCCTATATCCACCTCAGCCGAGGGTTCGGTAAAGGGAAAATAACTGGGGCGAAAGCGAATGGGAATGTCATTGGCACCAAAATAGGCCTGGATAAATTCTTGCAAGCATCCCTTGAGATGCCCCATATGAATGGCACGGTCGATCACCAACCCTTCGATTTGGTGGAACATGGGGGTATGGGTTTGATCAGAATCCGACCGATAAGTGCGCCCCGGCGCGATGATCGCCAAAGGCGGTTTCTGCCCCCGCATGGTGCGGATTTGCACCGGCGACGTGTGGGTGCGCAGCAATAAATTTTTTCCCGATGCATCTTTGGCATTGAGATAAAACGTGTCGTGCATGTCGCGGGCCGGGTGGTGCGGCGCGAAATTAAGGGCGGTGAAATTATGCTCGTCATCCTCGATGTCCGGGCCGGCGGCGACGCTAAACCCCATCGCGGCAAATATGGCGATACCTTCATCCATCGTGCGGCTGATCGGGTGAATTTTGCCGAGGGCGGGTGACGGCACGGGCAGGGTGACATCGACGCGCTCGGCAGCCAATTTTGCCGCCATTGCTTTTTGTTCTAAGGCGATTTTTTTGGCATCGAGCAGGGCCTCGATGGTTTTGACCAGCGCGTTGACCTCGGCCCCATAGGCGGGGCGTTCCGGCGGCGGTAATTTGCTGATGCCGGACATTAACGCCGTGATCTCGCCCTTTTTGCCAATCATCGCCACGCGCAGATCGGAAAATTCGGATAATTTATCCAAATTTTCGATTTTTTCTTGCGCCTGGGTGAGGAGTTTCTGCCATTCTGGTCGCATGGGGGGTACTTTTGGTTTTTTGAGGCGGCATCGTGCCGCGGTGGGCGATAAAAATCCTAAAAAAGGGGCGTCATTACCCGCAGATTTTTGCCGCGAAGCGGCATAAATCTGTCGGGTAA
>JASGCR010000224.1 GCA_030054015.1 Candidatus Symbiobacter sp.
TCCTAAGCAGGAAGGGGGGGTCAGTACGACTTAATCAGACCTTCCTTAGGAAGGGTGTCATAAAGCAGAAATCATTTGGAAACATGACCTACATCGAAAAGATTTGACCCCGTCCTAAAAATAAGGTTAAAAAATAAATTAAAAATCTCTCCACCCCAACAGCAGGAAACCAGAGCATGGCAATGTTTCAGTTTAATTATTTGGCGGGCATTATTGGCTTTATCCTTGCCTTTGTCATTGGCGGTTTGTGGTATTCGGAAAAGGGTTTTGGCAAAATTTGGCTGGCCTGTCTGGGCTATGACCCGAAAACCCGTGGGGCCAATCCCGCCTTGGGTTTTGCTATGCAAATGGTTGCCACCGTCTTGAATGTGTTTTTGATCGGCGTGGTGGTGTGGGCAGCGGCAAGTACCGGCCTGGTTTGGTTGGTGCCGCTTTATATCATCGCCCACGCGGTCAAGGGTGTGGCATCGTGCTATTGGTCGGCGCCGGGCTGGACCTTGATTGCCTTGAATGTCGGGTATGATGTCATTATCGACATTGTCATCGCGGCGTGTTTTGCCTTTATCCCCCTGGTTTTTTAACGCCAATTAAGCAAATTTACGGCGCAAGGTTTGTTGGTACAAACCCAGGGTTAAGGCGGTCATTTTCTTTTTGGTAAATTTGCTCAGGACATGGTCACGACCGGCTTGCCCCATGGTCTTGCGGGTGGCAAAGTCAAAGGCCAGGGCCTCGTCCAAAGCCTGAGCCAGGGCGGCGGCATCGCCTGGTGGCACCAAAAAACCGGTTTGGCGGTGGCGGATAATTTCGCGGCTGCCGCCATGATCGGTGGCCACCACCAACCGCGCCATGGCACTGGCCTCGGCACAGACGCGGCCAAAGGCTTCGGGCTGGGTCGAAGCCGAGACCACCACATCCGACAAGGCATAAGCCGCCGCCATGTCGCGGCATTCATCGCATAATCGTACCCGCTCGCCCAGTCCCATCTCGCGGATGCGGCGTTCGATTTCAAAGTATAAACTGCCGCGTTCATCCGAGGCCCCGACAAACACCAACACCGCATCACGGTTGCTCATGCGGCCAAAGGCTTCGAGCAAAGCCAGATGCCCCTTCCAGCGAGAAAAACGCGCGGGCAGCAAGATCACCGGCGCCCCATCACGCACCCGCCAATTTTGCGCCAGGGAAATCATGCGTTCTTGGCTCACCATGGCGGGGTCGAAAATCACCTCGTCAATGCCGCGCGGAATCACCGTAATCCGCGACGGATCAATGTGGTAATTTTGAATAATATGCTCGGCGATAAATTCTGAGATGGCAATGACATGGCCGCCTTTGGCCATCACCGAATTATACCAATGCTTAAACGGAGAATTGCGGCGATAGGTGCCGTGAAACGTGGTGACAAAGGGGATTTTGCGGCGACGCGCTGCTATCAAGGCCGCCCAGGCTGGGGCGCGGCTGCGCGCATGAATCAGGTCAATATGCTCACGGCGAATAAGGTCGGACAAACGTCCGGCATTGGCATAAATCGACCAGGGGGCCTTGCGGTGGAGCGGGAGTTCAATATGGGTCGAACCATTGCGCACCAGTTCACGCGCCATCATCCCGCCCGAAGATGCCACCAACGATTTATAGCCAGCTTGCACCAAAGCTTGGCCTAAATCCAGCGTACCGCGTTCGACTCCTCCCATCACCAGGGCTGGCAAAACCTGCAAAATGCGGGGCGCGGTGGTGGCCAGCTCGGACAATAAAATGCCGTTGGTTGAGGCCGAACGTATATTTGGCCTTTGGATGATCGTGTTCACGCCACTCTCCCTGCTTTGGTGTCACCCTTGCGACCAGAATCTGGCAGACCTGGCAGGGTGTCTCATGCCCCCCAAAAATGGGGCGGCAAAAATTGCAACCTTATCTTAGCGCAAGACCAGGCCCTAGGCAAATTGCGTCATGATTATTTTTTGCCCAATTGCGGTTGCCGCGTCAATCCCCGCCGATTAACCAGCCAAGGTCGCATAAATCGCCGCTAAACCAGCATGATATTCGGGATAAATCAAGTTTTTTTGTGAATGTTGGGACAAAAATTCCCGCATCCGCCGATTATCGATTCGTTTCGACTCGCTGTAGAAACTGGCTTGCATGGGCGACAGTGTGGCCTGGGCGAAATCAATCGGCGGCGGCGGGGTGCGGCCTAAGAGCGCAAAACCTTGCCGAATGACATCTTGCGGCGGCGCGGGAAGATTATCGGCAAGATTATAAACCTCAACATTTTGGGATGATTCGGCTTGCGGCGAAGGCGCGGCGGCAATGACCGCATGGATAAATTGCGCAATATCCGCCACATGGATGCGGCTGAAATATTGTCCGGGTTTGACGATAATTTGCGCCCGCCCTTGGCGAATGGTGTCGAACACGCTGCGGCCCGGGCCATAGATTCCGGCCAGGCGCAAAATCGTGAGTTTTTTGGCCTCCCCCCGCGCCGCGCCGGTTTGGTCAAAATCGGTTTGGACAAAGTCGCGCCAAGCCATCTCGGCGGCCAGGCGGCGGTGGCCGCGCTCAGTTTGCGGCGCGGTTGGCGTCTGTTCATCGACCCAACCGCCTTGATGGTCGCCGTAAACCCCGGTGGTTGACAGGTAAATAATATGTTTGATGTTTTCCTGGGCTAAGGCCGCTTTATGCTGCGCCAAGACCAAATCCGGTTCAGGCCTTAGTTCAGCCACTAGTTCAGCCCTTGGCACCGGCGGTATCGAGATCACCACCACCTGGGCGGCAGCCAGAGCCGCCAATCCCTCCGGCGATAAGGCCTCATTCGCGGCAAAGCGAAAGAGTTGCACCGCCGGGTCGGTTTGCGGCGGGCGCGTTTGCCAGGTACCCGCCACCTCGTCGCCCTGGGCCAATAATAATGGGGCCAGATGCTGCGCCGAGTAACCATAACCAAAACAAAATATTTTTTTCATTTTTTCCATTCCTGGGGGTGTTAGGGAAGGTTTGCGTAAGTCACTTTGAAGCAATCGAGAAGAGGGAGCGTCATGACCCGCTGCCCAACCTAGAGCGGCAAAAGAAGAGCGTCATGACCCGCCGCCCAACCTAGAGCGGCAAAATAAGAGCGTCATGACCCGCTGCCCAACCAAGAGCGGCAAAATAAGAGCGTCATTACCCGCCACAATATCCGTGTAACGGATATTGTGAGTCGGGTAATCCCCCAGGAGTATTATTTCAACAATACTCCGGCGGGTAATGACGCATTTTATGGTTCATAGACTTTTTAGGACTTACCTCATACCTCCCTTGAAAATTATACCCCCGACCCGCGCTGCCGATGCAGAAAATCCTCGAAATAATCCCAATCGACCGCGGTGGGAAAATGGGCGGGACGCGCCAGAGCCTCTGCCAAATGCGCGTGATAGTCGCGGCGGGGGATTGCAATCGCCCCAAACTGCGCCAAATGCGCGGTCGTAAACTGACTGTCGAGCAAGCTAAACCCAGCGTGCGACAACAAAGCGACCAAATGCACCAAGGCGATTTTACTCGCATCCTGGGCGCGGTGGAACATGGATTCGCCAAAAAAAGCCCCCCCGATTGCCACGCCAAATAATCCCCCCACCAAGGCGTCGCCGCACCAGATTTCGACGCTATGGGCAGCCCCCATCGCAAACAAACCGTGATAGAGTTTTTCCAGATGGCCATTAATCCAGGTCTCCTCTGATTCCGGTGCGGCAGAATGTACCAGACTTGCCGGATTGACCCGGCGCGGGGCCGCACATGCCGCCACCACCTGGTCAAAATGACGATCAAGCTTCACCAGATAATCGCGGCGGTTAAGGCGGCGATGTAAACGTTTGGGGATATGAAACCCATCCATCGGGATAATGCCGCGCTCTGGCGGGTCAAACCAATAAAGCGCGTCCTGGTCGCGCCCGCCGGCCATGGGAAAAATACCGTGACGATACGCCGCCAACATCAAGGATTCGGTGAGGATTTCAGGCGACACGGTTGTGGACTTTGGCTGAGGAAAGAGCTGAGGAAACAAGTGCAGGCGAGACGAAATATGTTATACTCCGTGTCGTTGAAAATTCGCCTTTACGACCCCCCCTTCCTGCTTAGGAAGGGGGGGAAAGCGACGCTTAGGGCGAAGCCCT
>JASGCR010000225.1 GCA_030054015.1 Candidatus Symbiobacter sp.
CTCTCTTTTTTACACTCTCTCTCTTTACGGCAAGCGGAAATCCGCTTGCCGTCCGAGTCGGGTAATGACGCTCTCTTTGACGCTCTCTTTGCTCCGCTCCTTTATTAGGGCTTAACCCAACCTTCCTTAAACCCTCACGCCGCTTTAGACTGGGTGATTTGTTGTAAATAGCCGCTAATATCGGCAACGTCGCATTGTTCGGGGCGCAGATATTTTGCGCCATAATCGCGCCAAATCCCGGATTCCAGGAAAAGCCGGTAAATCTCCCCGTCAATATGGTGTTCTTTGACCATATTGACCAGAATCCCCAAAGATTCCGACATGGTTTTGGGGGCTTTATAGGGGCGGTCGGAAGCGGTCAGGGCCTCGAACACATCGGCCAGGCACATCATGCGCGCCAAATCCGACATTTCTTCGCCGCGCAAGCCCTTGGGATAACCGGTACCATCCATTTTTTCGTGATGGGCACCGGCAATTTCCACCACGTTTTTAAGATTGCGCGGCAAGGGCAAGGATTGCAACATCTCAATCGTCACGACGATGTGATCATTAATAACTTTGCGGTCGTTATTATTTAACGTGCCATAGACAATCGATAGATTATTATATTCATCCTCAGTAATGACGGGGCATAGTTTACCATCCCGCAAATAAGTTTTGGTTTTGATCAATTTCAATTTTTCTTGCAATTCTTTGGCGAGGTGGTCGCTGCCAATATTGCATTTTTCGATCACGGCGAGATCGCTGTCCAATTCGGCTTTTTTGGCGGCGAGTATTGATGCGGCGACGTCCTTGTTCTTGCCATACGCCAGTTCTTTCCAAAACTCAATCTCGGCATCGCGGTGCATAAGGTCAAACCGCACCCGAATCTCGTCAATGCGGTCGCAAATTTTCTCAAGCTTGGTGCCTTTATCCATAATGTGAACGGGGGTGACGACTTTGCCGACATCATGCAGCCCGCCCGCCACCTGGATTTCGTAAAATTGGTCTTCGCTCAGAGCAAAATCAGCAAAATAGCCGTTTTTGGCATCGCACGCGGCATGGGCAAGCATGTTCATAATGATGGGTACGCGGTTGCAATGCCCGCCGGTATAGGCGGATTTGCGGTCAATCGCATTCGCCATCATGCGCACCAAAGCATCGATCAAATTGCGTTGTTCCAACATTAATTTGTCATTGGACAAAGCAATGGCGGCTTGGCTGGCCAGCGATTCGATCATGGGGACAATATTATCGTTAAACGGCACCACCTCGCGCGTCACCGGATCGATGGCATTGATTAATTGCACCACACCGATGCCATCACCCTCATGATCGAACAAAGGCACCGCCAGCATCGATTTTGAGCGATAGCCGGTATTGTGGTCAAAAATCTTGGTGCCGGAAAAATCGAAATCAGTGGCAAAATAGGCATCGGGAATATTAATCACCTTGCGCAGATTAAGTGCCGCCGTCGCCACATTATTGATATTTTGCTTACCATCCGGTTTGTACATTTTTAGCGGCGGAAAAGTGATGGGCTTGCCGGTTGTCCCCCCCATCGCCGTCCCCAATCTATCATTGCGCAGAATGGCAAAGCCCAAATTTTCGGGGTCATGCAGCACATAAAGCGTGCCGCCATCGGCATGGGTCAATTCTTTGGCGGCGAGCAAAATGCGTTCCATTAAGCGGTCGCGGTTATGCTCGCCGGACAGGGCAATCCCAAGCTCGATCAATTTCGCCAAAACCTCGGCCCCAATTGCGTTTTGGATTAAATTTTGGGCCAGCTGCGGCGTACGCTGAGCCTGCGGCATGTTGTTGTGGTGGCGGGGATGGAAAAAACTCATGTTCTGGACTGACTAACAAAAAATAGCCAAAGAAGGGCGAAGCGGCTTCCTCAGAGGTGATAAACCATTATAATATACCAACCATACTTTAATCCATAAAAATAATCACCGAAAAAATCTGGTGAAATCGTTAAAAATATGACATAAATAGCTCGTTGCAATATTGGGTGGTCTGGATGATGCGTGATGCCAAGCGGAGCATATATTCCGCCAAAGAATCGATCATTGCCCTTAACCAAGTGCCGGAATTTCACTTACCGGTCAGCGGCAGGCAATTGCCGAATGGAATTTATCTCCATGCCGAGGAAGATTTCGCACCGATGCGGCGGGCCGGGCGGCTGGCCGCCCAATTGCTTGATTATATTACGTCTTTTGTGGTGCCGGGGGTGACGACCAACCGGCTCGACCAACTTTGTCATGATTTTACCCGTGACCACCAGGCCATACCGGCCCCGCTTAATTATCGCGGTTTTCCCAAATCGATTTGCACCTCGATCAATGAGGTGATTTGTCACGGCATTCCCTCGGAACGCCGACTGATTTCTGGCGACATACTGAACATCGATGTCACCGTGATTTTGGACGGGTGGTACGGCGATTCGTCGCGCATGTTTATGGTTGGCGATGTCGGCATCAAGGCCCGGCATTTAATCGACAGCACCTATAAAGCCATGATGCGCGGGATCAGCGTGATTGCGCCCGGACGGCATCTGGGCGATATTGGCCAGTCCATCCAATCTTTTGCCGAGGCCAAACATTTCTCGGTCGTGCGTGATTTTTGTGGTCATGGCATTGGTCGCGTGTTCCATGATGCGCCGACAGTTCTCCATTTCGGCAAAAAAGGCGAAGGCCCGATGTTGCAGCCCGGCATGTTTTTCACGGTCGAACCCATGATCAACGAGGGTAAATTTGCCATGCGCCTCTTGCCCGATGGTTGGACGGCGGAAACCCGCGACCGCAAATTATCCGCCCAATTTGAACATACGGTGGCGGTCACCCCGACCGGATACGAGGTTTTTACCTTGTCCGAGCAATTGTTCCCCGACACCGCCTCAACCCCCACCCGGGTTGATGTCACCGCCTCGCCCTTATTGGCTCCATCCCCCCAGAGAGAGTCATGAATAACCGTCATCACCAGGAATCCTCCCCAGAGCAAAAACCAGGCCTTGCCGATGCTTGGTCAAAAAACAATCAAAGGTTAAAGGAAAATCCACCCCGTTTTGTTTACGAGGCGACAGATTTGGCAACCGACCTGGCGACAGATTTGGCGACAGATTTGGCAACCGACCTGGCGACAGATTTGGCGACAGATTTGGCGATGCCCGCGCCACCCGATCCCGCACGGGTCGGCGTGGCCGAAATCAGCAGCCAACCGCTCTTGCCGCCGCGCCGCAAAATGGGAGGCAAAATCAGCCCCTCCGACCAGGATGCCAGCGGTCACCGCGAGCGGTTAAGGCAAAGATTTATCAAAGGCGGAGCCACCGCTTTGGCCGATTATGAATTGCTCGAAATGCTTTTGTTTTCAAGCAATCCGCGCGGTGATGTTAAACCCTTGGCCAAGGCTTTGATCAAACATTTTGGCGGCTTTGCCGGGGTCATCGCCGCCCCGGCCCAAGAATTAATGGGCTTTGTTGGGGTCGGCGAAGTCGCCTTGGCCTCGATCAAATTGGTCGAAGCCGCCGCCATTGAACTCAGCAAAGAACGCATCTTAAAACGCGAGGTGCTGTCAAATTGGCGGGCCTTGCTCGATTATTGCCGCAGCACCCTGGCCTATCAACGCACCGAACATTTCCGCATTTTATTTTTGGACAATGGCAACGCCCTCATTGCCGACGAAATTCAACAAACCGGCACGCTTAATTTTGCCCCAGTTTACCCCCGCGAAGTCGTCAAACGCTGTTTGGAATTGGGGGCATCGGCTATTATTCTGTTGCACAACCACCCCTCCGGCAATCCCGAACCCTCGAAAGAAGACATCGCCATCACCCGCGAACTCGTCGCCGCCGTCAAGGTCATCGGCGTGTTGGTGCATGATCATTTAATTATCGGCCTGACCGGTCATGCCAGCCTTAAATCATTGGGGGTTATGTAAGTAAAATGTTATGTCATTAAGGTAGGTCTGATTAAGTCGAAAATTTGTTTACCCCCCCTTCTTTAGGAAGGTCTGATTAAGTCTTGTTTTACCCCCCCCCTTCTTTAGAAGGGGGGGATAGAAAAGCTTGGCGAGTACTTACGAGCCAAAGCTTTTCTTGGGGGGGTTGGTGTAATAGGTTGATTTTATTAA
>JASGCR010000226.1 GCA_030054015.1 Candidatus Symbiobacter sp.
TTTTTTAGCAAAAAATTCTAGCTTTTCTATCCCCCCCTTCTAAAGAAGGGGGGGTCTAAAGTACTTCTTCGGACTTTCCTTTAGGAGGGGAGCTAACGCGCGACATAATCAGACTTTCACTGAAAATCCAAGTTTATATTTAATCTAGGAAAACCCACATGAATGACAAGACCTGCCCGCACGCCGAAAAAATTTTGTTAATCGATTGCAGTGGGCGCGACGCCAGGATTGGCATCTGTGTCGGCGCGGGCGGCGATGCGCCGCCCCAACTCGAAAACAGCCAGTTATTGGCGGTACCGCCCGGCCGCAGCGAACAAATTGTGACCTTGCTTGAACAAGCCATGAGCGGACAAGAATTTTCCGAGCTGGCCGCGATTGCGGTGACGGTGGGGCCGGGGTCGTTTACCGGCATTCGGGTGGGGCTGGCCTTGGCGATGGGGGTGGCGGCAGCGTGGGATTTGCCCCTATTCGGCCTGTCATGGTTCGAGGTGGGGCGGTGGCAAATCATGCACCGCCCTTTGCTCCCCCCTTTGCCCGCTCAAAATTTGCCGTTTTTGGTGTTGGTGGAATCGCGCCGCCATTCCCTCTATCGCCAGATTTTTACGTCCAGCGGAGATATATTGGCGAAAGCGGATGAGATATCGTATGATCAGTGGCATGATGGTCTGGCCGCTGGGAAATATTTGGTCACCGGCACCGGGGTAAATTTGATGGATCAAAATTCAGGGCAAAAATTGGGCATAATGGCAGAAATCCCGCCGGGCATGATCGCGCCGTGGCCGAGCCTGGCGGCCTGGGCCTGGCAGACCTGGGCCTGGCAGACCTGGCACGGCCATCGCCAGGGCGGAAATTTGCCTGGCATCGCGCCGCTTTATATCCGACCGGCGGACGTGACCCTGGCTCCAGTCCTGGCTCCCCTGACCGCGCCCCAATTTGCGGCACACGGTGCGAAGGGGTGACAAATGTCAGCGACGACCCCTCCTCCTCAATCTTTGGCTCAATCTTTACCCCGACGCGCAACCTACCCGTCACGCATTCGCTTGGTGCAAAAATCGCCCGACGATGTCAAAATTATGACCTATTTGCATGGCATTTGCTTTATGCCGGGCTGGAGCGAAGAATTAATGGCGCAAACCATTTTCTCGCCGGTCAATCTTGCCGTGTTCGCGTTGGTCTCGCCGCCGCGCCAGGATGAGATGATTGCCGGGTTTTTAATTGCCCAGGCGGTGGTCGACCCGGCATCGGGCGGCGAGGCCGAGATTCTAAGTTTTGGAGTGCTGCCCGACTATCGCCGCCAGGGTTTGGCGCGGCTTTTGCTGCATGATATTACCCGCCGCCTGGCCGGTTTGGGGGCGCGGCGACTGTTTTTAGAGGTGGCGGTCACCAACCTGGCCGCCCGCCGTTTGTACGAAAATAGCGGCTTTCGTCCGGTGGGGGAGCGCAAAAATTATTACCCCCTGCCCACCGGTCAAAGCGAGGATGCCCTGGTCTTGCGCCGCGATTTGGCGGTTTAAGTTGGGACGGTTTTAATTTTAAGAATCGGTTTTAACTATAGGGGCCAAACACCCCCGTCGCCGCCATCGCCACGGCGGTCAAACCGGCAAAACTCAGACAAACCAAAATAATAGTGATAATCCATGCCATACGATATTTCCTTCTTTGCCGCCCTTCAGTTATTGCGGCGGCGTGATGCCGCCAAGCGAAAGCAAAAACTGGTCGCTGCTGGCGGAATCCCAATCATAATCGCCCGCGATGCGACCAATTTCTTCGCCGCGCTGGTTAAGGATGAGCGTCGTGGGCAAACCCCTCAATCCCAACTGGCCGAGCGACAGCCCCGCCGCATCGGCCAAGACGGTGAATTTATCCAAGCCATGCTGCTGTAAAAAGGGGCGAATGGTTTCCCACCCGCCGCGATCAAGCGACACCGCAACCACATTGACCCCCTGGGGGGCGAGGCGATTCGCCAAACGCTGCAAAGCCGGTAATTCCGCCACACAAGGCGCGCACCAGGTCGCCCAATAATTAATCAGCTGAAGGCGGGTCTGAAAGCGTTTAAGGTAAATTGACTCCCCGTTCTCGCTGGCATAGGCAAGGTCGGGGAGCATCGCCGGCGGCGTGGTTGGCACAAATTTGCCCAGCAGGACATGCCCGGCCAGGACATGCCCGGCAGGCGCGGCCAGGCGCGGCTGGGCGGGCGGGCCTAATTCACGATGCAGATTATGTTGTACCACCAAGCTAATTATGATTGCCACCACCGCCAAAAATAGGGCAAATAGAGGGACAAAGCGGGCGCGTAATTTCTCACCAAGGGTTTTCATCATGCTTCACCTCTGTCATCCTGGCCTTTGAAAAATTGCCGACCATTTGGGCCCGGATGTGCTTTAATCAAGACGTTGTTTAATCAATAGGGGTTTTTTGGACTCATGTCGACTCCCGCACAAGATTCAGGGCGAGAAATAAATGCCCCGCCAGAGCCGGTTACTCCAGCCCAGGTCAATGCCGCATGGGGCGGGCGTTTCGCGCGTGGCCCCTCGGAAATTATGGAGAAAATCAATGCCTCAATTGGCTTTGATTACCGTTTGGCCGATGTCGATATTGAGGCCTCGATGGTGCATTGCCGCATGTTGCGGGCGCAAAAGATTATTTCCGACCCGGATGCCGCCGCCATTCTGGGCGGCCTTAGCCAAATCCGCGACGAAATCGCCGCCGGAAAATTTAAGTTTCAAACCGCTCATGAAGATATTCACATGAATGTCGAGATGAGATTGAAGGAGCTGATTGGCCCCGCCGCCGGGCGTTTGCACACCGCCCGCTCGCGCAATGACCAGGTGGCGACGGATTTTCGCCTGTGGCTGCGCCGCGAAATCGATGCCATGATTCGCGGCATGACGCAATTACAGGCCGCCCTGATCGCCCAGGCGGAGGCTCATTACGATGCCATCCTGCCCGGCCTCACCCATTTCCAATCGGCGCAGCCCGTCACATTTGGTCATTATTTACTGGCCTATGTCGAGATGTTGGGACGGGATCGCGGGCGTTTGACCGATGCCCGCCGCCGCATGAATGAATGCCCGTTGGGTGCGGGAGCCCTGGCCGGCACACCCTATGCCATTGACCGTGGGTTTACCGCCGCCGCCCTGGGCTTTGACCGCCCGACCGAGAATTCGTTGGATGCCGTGTCTGACCGCGATTTTGTGGTTGAGTTTTTGGCCGCCGCGTCGCTTTTGGCGGTGCATCTCTCCCGCCTGGCTGAGGAGATTATTGTTTGGTACAGTGATCGTTTTCGCTTTATCACTTTGTCGGATCAATTCACGACGGGCAGCTCGATGATGCCGCAAAAGCGCAATCCCGATGCGGCTGAACTTATTCGCGGCAAAACCGGGCGGGTGGTCGGCCAGGTGGTTTCTGTGCTGATGATGCTCAAAGCCCTCCCCCTGGCCTATAGCAAAGACATGCAGGAAGACAAAGAACCCGTGTTTGACGCGGTGGAAAATTTGCAGCTTGGCCTCGCCGCCATGACCGGCATGGTTGCCGATCTCAAGGTCAATGTCGCCGCCATGCGCGCCGCCACCACCGGCAGCTTTATCACCGCCACCGATTTGGCCGATTATCTCGTCATGGCGTTAAAACTCCCCTTCCGCGACGCGCATGAAATCACCGGCAAATTGGTAAGCCTGGCCGAGGGCAAACAGATCGGCTTGGCCGATTTAAGCCTGGCCGAGATGCAGCCTATCTGCCCCGCCATAACCTCGGAAATCTATGGGTTTCTGACCGTCGAGGGGTCGGTGGCGCGGCGCACCTCTTATGGCGGCACCGCCCCCGACCAAGTCAGGGCGGCCATTGCCCGCGCCAAAGCGAGGTTCTTATGAGCAAATCCCTGTCGGTCGCCGCGCTTATTCTTTTGGTCGCCTTCACCCTGGCGGGGTGCGGGGTACGCAACGATCCCGAACCGCCAACCGAGGGCGACAAAACCTGGCCTGGCACCTATCCCAAATATTAAGGAAACTATAGGTTTTTATGCACCCATTGCTGCTTAGGGGTGGTCTGAACAAGTCTAGTTTTACCCCCCCTTCTTTAGAAGGGGGGGAAACCTCCGCTTGGCGGC
>JASGCR010000227.1 GCA_030054015.1 Candidatus Symbiobacter sp.
GAAGCGAAGCAATCCATTAACATCCTGAAATTGCTAGATTTTTCTGGATTGCTTCCGGCTTCGCTACGCTCGCCGTCGCAAATGCCATTTTCTGGATTCTGAGACTTATTCAGACCTCCCTTCGGGAAGGGGAGGTCACAGATTTTGACACTTATCTCAGGCCTTCCCTCGGATATTATACCCTTTTTACGAAAAATTTGTGATGTTTTTGCCCAAACGAAGCTACGAAATTCTGGATTAGCTGTGAATAATATGTTATCATTTAAAAAACTTTGGTTAAGGGATGGAAAGCGGATGCTCGCCAAAAAATTATTTGCCAAATCCAACCGAGCGCAGCGCGAAGGGCTGGCGAAATTAACCGATGCTTGGGCGATTGGGGCGAGTTTCGGGATTGTTTATTATCTAAGCGGTCACCTTGATCTGACAAAAGCTGAATTTGTTGAATTGGTATTTGGCTTTTTTCTTTCCGTTGTGATAGGCTTTATTCTACGAAAGGATTAATCACATGACACCACTGGGTTTAGCGTTTATTTTGGGGCCGCTCGCCATGTTGGTGGTTGCCCTTATCCTCACCAGGCATCCCGCCGACCAAGACAACACGATGCCAAAGTGAATTTTTTCTAAGGGGCGGTTAAGGAAAGCCTGATAAAACTCATGGTTCAGGGATAAAACACAGGATGCTCGCCAAAAAATTATTTGCCAAATCCAACCGAGCGCAGCGCGAAGGGCTGGCGAAATTAACCGATGCTTGGGCGATTGGGGCGAGTTTCGGGATTGTTTATTATCTAAGCGGTCACCTTGATCTGACAAAAGCTGAATTTGTTGAATTGGTATTTGGCTTTTTTCTTTCCGTTGTGATAGGCTTTATTCTACGAAAGGATTAATCACATGACACCACTGGGTTTAGCGTTTATTTTGGGGCCGCTCGCCATGTTGGTGGTTGCCCTTATCCTCACCAGGCATCCCGCCGACCAAGACAACACGATGCCAAAGTGAATTTTTTCTAAGGGGTTGTTAAGGATGCTCCGAACAAATCCTCAAAATCCCAAAACCACCGCGCCGTCCGCCGCTGCCGCACAAGTGACTTGATCTGGCATTTCAAGTCCGATTATGCTATAAAATGCGGGTCAGAATGGAAGGAATGATCTTGCTCACACATAGCCGTGATGGCCAGCCCGCGCAAACCCAAACCGTCAAATATCGCCGCGATTACCGCCCGCCCGATTTCCTGGTCGACAATGTGCATCTCCATTTCAATTTGGGGGCCGAGAAAACGCGGGTGGTGGCGACCAGCCAGTTAAAACGCAATCCCGCCGCGCCCGCCAACGCCAACCAAGCCAAATTATGGCTGGATGGTAAGGATATGACGCTGATCGACATCAAATGTGACGGCAAAACCCTTCACCCGGGCCAGGATTTTACCCTTACCGCCCTGGGGATGCAGTTTTTGCGCGAGCTTCCGAATCCGTGTGAACTTAGCATCACCACCGAATTTTCCCCCAAAGCCAACACCGAGTTGGAAGGGCTGTATCATTCCGGCACCATGCTCTGTACCCAATGCGAGGCCGAGGGCTTTCGCAAAATCACCTATTTCATTGACCGCCCCGACATGTTGGCGCGGTATCGGGTGACGATGGAAGGGGACAAAAACGATTATCCCGTTCTGCTCGCCAATGGCAATCCGGTGTCGCACCAGGATTTACCCGATGGCCGCCACCAGGCCGTGTGGGAAGACCCGTTTCCCAAACCGTGTTATTTATTCGCGTTGGTGGCGGGTCAATTGGGTTTTATCCAGGATCATTTTGTTACCAAATCGGGTCGCAAGGTTGATCTGCGCATTTATGCCGTGGAAAAAGATTTGCCGCGTTGTGATCACGCCATGAATTCGCTCAAAAAAGCGATGAAATGGGACGAGGATGTCTACGGCCTGGAATATGATCTTGATCTTTTCATGATTGTCGCGGTCAGCGATTTCAATATGGGGGCGATGGAGAATAAAGGCCTTAATATCTTCAACACCAAATATGTGTTGGTCGACCAAGAAACCGCCACTGACAGCGATTATTTGAATGTCGAATCCGTGATTGCCCATGAATATTTCCATAATTGGACTGGCGACCGCGTCACCTGCCGCGATTGGTTTCAATTAAGCCTCAAAGAAGGCCTGACCGTGTTCCGCGACCAGAAATTCTCCGAAGATATGGGATCGGCGGCATTGAAACGGATCGCCGATGTGCGGGTACTCCGCGCGAGTCAATTCCCCGAAGATTCCGGCCCCCATGCCCATCCCATTCGCCCCGATTCTTATATCGAGATCAATAATTTCTATACCGCGACGGTCTATAACAAAGGGGCCGAAATCATCCGCATGATGCACCGCATTTTGGGAGCTCAAGGTTTCCGCCGCGGCATGGATTTATACTTCGCCCGCCATGACGGCCAGGCGGTCACCTGCGACGATTTCGTCGCGGCGATGGAGGATGCCAACAAACCCCAAAGTGATCTCACCCAATTTCGCCGTTGGTACAGCCAATCGGGGACGCCGCATCTGACCATCACCCGCCATTATGATGCGCAGACCGGCCTGGTGGAACTCACTGTTGCCCAGATTACCAAACCAACCCTGACCCAGGCCGAGAAACACCCGCTGCATATTCCGCTCGCCCTGGCCTGGTTTGATGCCAACGGCAAAAAACTTGCGCTGTCATGTGATCAAATGCCCGCCAAGGAAATTGCCCAGGCAACCACCCAGGAAATCACCCAGGCAACCACCCAGGCGCAAAACCAGGGGGAAATCATATTACCCATCACGCGCCCCAGCGAAAAATTTGTCTTTCGCGGCGCGGCCGGTGCGACCGGCGCGACCGGTGCGGCCGGCGCGGCCGGTGCGGGGCAACCCATCCCGTCATTGCTGCGCGGGTTTTCGGCTCCGGTTTCGTTGCAGGATGATTTGTCCCATGATGAACGCCTGGTCATTTTGCGCTATGATGATGATGCGGTCACGCGTTGGGACGCGGCGCAGATTTTCGCCACCACCGAGCTTAACCATTTGATCACCCATTATGACCGCGAAAAATTGAGGAATTATCAGATTCCCGAAGGATTTGTGGCCGCCCTTCGCACCGCGTTGGGGGATGACACCGACCCGGAATTATTGAGCCTGCTCCTTATTCCGCCCTCGGAAACCGTTCTGATCGAAGGGCTTAGCGCCGCCAATCCCGATCACATCCACCAGGTACGGCAGGCCTGGCGGGCCAAATTGGGCATCGAATTGGCTTCGGAATTAAGCCGCAAATATCAGGCCCTGACCAAATTTTTGGACGAGGCCCCGCCTGACGCGACCCGCGCGGCCCCCAGCACCCCCAAAATGGCGGCGCGTTCCTTGCGCAATGCCATTTTGGGCATTGTCGCCGCCGCCCATCGGGCGCAAGCCGATGCCCTGGCCATGCACCAATATCGCCACGCCACCACCATGACCGACCGCATCGCCGCCCTGGCGGTGATTTGTGATGGCGACGCATCGGAACGCACCGCCATTTTGTCCGATTTCGCCGAAAAGTTTCGTGATAACGAATTGGTCATGGATAAATGGTTTGCGGTGCAGGCCATGGCCTCGCGCCCGGCCACTTTGTCCGAGGTGGAGCGGCTCATGACGCACCCGCAATTTAATCTCAAAAACCCCAATCGGGCGCGGTCGCTGTTGGCGAGTTTCGCCTTTGCCAATCTTTGGTGCTTTCATGCCGAAGATGGCAGCGGCTATGCGTTTTTGCGCCAGCAAGTCGCCACCATCGACCATTTTAACCCCCGCCTGGCGGCGCGGCTGGTCGAGCCGCTCACCCAATGGCGGCGGTTTGAGGCCACCCGCCAGAATTTAATGCAGGCGCAATTGGCGGAATTGCTTGCGCGCCCCGATTTGTCCCAAGATGTGAGCGAAATTGTTACCGCCGCCGCGTAAGGGTCGGTGGCGGCGGCCAGAGGAGTCGTCATTACCCGCCGCATGATCCGTGAAACGGATCATGCGAGTCGGGTAATCCCCCAGGAGTATTATTCCTTAAACTCCTGGGGGATTACCC
>JASGCR010000009.1 GCA_030054015.1 Candidatus Symbiobacter sp.
GCCGCGAAGCGGCATAAATCTGTCGGGTAATCCCCCAGGAGTATTATTCCCCAAATGCCTGGGGGATTACCCAACTCAGACTGCAAGCGGATTCCCGCTTGCAGTCTGGTGGGTAATGACGCTCCCTTTTCTCGCGTCCTTTTTTCTGGCGACAAAATAAATCTTGACGGGCGGTAAGGACAGCTCTTGAAATTTTTTTACAAATGGTGCATTAACACGGCGAAATCGTATAAGTTCGGACTATGGATAAAATTAAGGCGGGGGTGATCCCGCCCAAGATGAAAGAGGGCGGCATGGAACACCAGGACGTTGCGATTAAACGGGAAAATCTCTATAGTGACCGAGCGGGCTTTGGCCTGGTCGGGCGCTATGTCCAGGCCCTGGTTGAGCTGGCGAATGAGCAAAAACTCCTGGCCCAAACCGCCCAGGATTGTGACCGACTGAGCCAAGCCATCCAACACGTGCCAGGCCTCAAGGCATTTGTCCACAATCCGGCATGGACGCATCAGGCGGCGGCGGGGGTGATGCGGCAAGTTACGGCACCGCTTAAACTCTCGCCCTTGACCGAGAAATTTATTGGGTTGGTGGTGTCCAAGGGACGATTAGCCTATCTTCCGGCCATGCTGGATGAATTCGCCGCCGCCTGTCGCCGCCAAGCGGGCGAACTTGATGCCGAAATCGTGACCGCCACGCCCTTAAGCCAAAGCCAAGCCGATCAGGTGCAAAAAACGATCGAGCAAAGCTTGGGGGTTAAACTCCATCTCGATTGCGCGGTCGAGCCAAAATTAATCGGCGGGATGGTGTTGCGGCTTGGTACCTGGATGATTGATTTTTCGCTGCAAAATAAATTAAATCGCTTGCAACAAGTCTTACAACGAGAGGGTGCGTGATGGACATTCATGCGGCTGAAATTTCGGCCATATTAAAACAGCAAATTGCCAATTTTGGCAGCCAAGAAGATGTGGCTGAAATTGGTCGGGTCTTGTCGGTCGGCGACGGCATTGCCCGCGTCTGGGGCTTGGATGCGGTCCAGGCTTCGGAATTGGTGACATTTCCCGATGGTACGCGCGGCATGGCCCTCAATCTCGAAGCCGACAATGTCGGGGTGGTGATCATGGGCGATGACAGCCACATCAAAGAAGGCGATGTGGTGAAACGCACCGGCAGCATCATCGATATTCCGGTCGGACGCGGTTTATTGGGGCGGGTGGTGGATGCCTTGGGCAATCCCATTGATGGCAAAGGCCCGCTCACCAATGTGAAACGCACCCGGATTGAGGTCAAGGCCCCCGGCATCATCGCCCGCAAATCGGTGCATGAACCGATGCAAACCGGCCTGAAAGCCATTGATTCGCTCGTGCCGGTGGGACGCGGTCAGCGCGAACTCATCATTGGCGACCGCCAAACCGGTAAAACCGCGGTGGCGATTGACACGATTTTGAATCAACGCGCGACCAACAAAGATGCCGATGACAAGGGCAAGCTTTTTTGTATTTACGTGGCGACCGGGCAAAAACGCTCGACCGTGGCGCAAATCGTGAAAACCCTCGAAGATAATGGCGCGATGGACTATTCCATCGTGGTGGCGGCGACCGCGTCAGAGCCTGCTCCGTTGCAATATTTGGCCCCCTATGCCGGCTGTGCCATGGGCGAGTATTTCCGCGATAATGGGATGCACGCCCTCATTATTTACGACGATCTGTCGAAACAAGCGGTGGCTTATCGGCAAATGTCGTTGCTCATGCGCCGTCCGCCGGGGCGTGAGGCCTATCCCGGCGATGTGTTTTACCTCCATTCCCGATTGTTGGAACGGGCGGCGAAATTGTCGGATGCTCATGGCGGCGGGTCGCTGACGGCCTTGCCCATCATTGAAACCCAGGCGGGCGACGTGTCGGCCTATATTCCGACCAATGTGATTTCGATTACCGATGGTCAGATTTTCCTCGAAACCGAATTGTTTTACAAAGGCATTCGTCCCGCCATCAATGTCGGCATTTCCGTAAGCCGGGTTGGTTCGGCGGCGCAAATCAAAGCCATGAAACAAGTGGCCGGGAAAATTAAACTCGATCTCGCGCAATATCGGGAAATGGCGGCGTTTTCGCAATTTGCCTCGGACTTGGATGCCTCGACCCAGCAATTGCTGGCGCGGGGGGCGCGTTTGACCGAATTGCTCAAACAACCGCAATATGCCCCCATGCCGGTTGAGGAACAGGTGGTGGCGATTTTTGCCGGGGTGCGCGGGTTTTTGGACAAAATCGCGGTCGCGGATATTGGTCGCTTCGAGACCCAGTTCTTGCAACAGCTCAAAGCCAAGGATGGCTATTTGCTCGATGCGATTCGCAAAGACAAAGCCATTTCGGACGAGAATGACAAGAAACTTTCCGCCCTTTTGACCGAATTTGTCGCCAAATTCAGTTAATCAAGATGTCATGCCCCTTTTTTTCTGGTAACTGAAAAAAATGCCCAGCTTAAAAGCCCTGCGAAACCGCATCACGAGCGTCAAATCGACGCGCAAAATTACCTCGGCCATGAAAATGGTGTCGGCGGCCAAATTGAAACGCTCGCAAGATGCGGCGGTGGCGGCAAGACCTTATGCTGACCGCATGGAGGCGTTGGTGGCGTCTTTGGCCACCAAAATAACCGGCGAAAAACCGCCTTTGATTAAAGGCAGGGAAATGCGCGAGGGGCAAAGCGAGAAACATTTGATCATTGTCGCCACGGCGGATCGCGGTTTGTGCGGGGCGTTCAACGCCGCTATCATCCGCGACACGCGGGCCTTGATCAAGCAATTACAGGCGGATGGGAAAACCGTGTCGCTTTATTGCGTTGGCCGCAAGGGGCGGGATGCGTTGCGGCGCGATTTCGGCACGATCATGCGCCACAGCCAGGAATTGGGCAATAAAAAGAAACTTCCCTTTGCCGATGCCGCCGAAATTGCCGATCGCGCCCGCCAATGGTTCGAGGCGGGGGAGATCGACGCGGCGACTTTGATTTATGCCCATTTCCGCTCGGCGATTGCCCAGGTGGTGACGCGTCAGTCCCTCATTCCGGCCAAAATCCCCGACCAGGGCGCATTGGACGCAAAATTCGCCGAACGGGAACGCGCGCACAAAATCAATCCGCATTCGGTGGGTGAGAAATTGGCGGCCGATCCGCCTTTGGTTGCCGATTATGAGCCGGATGAAGATTCCTTGCTCGCCACCATGTTGCCGCGCAATTTGGCGGTGCAGGTTTATCGCGCTTTGCTCGAAAATGCCGCCTCGGAACAAGGCGCGCGCATGACCGCGATGGACAATGCCACCCGCAATGCCGGCGATATGATCTCCCGCCTAACCTTAAATTACAACCGTACCCGCCAAGCCGTGATCACCAAGGAATTGATCGAAATTATTTCCGGTGCCGAGGCGGTGTAGGGGGAGATTAAATGGCACTTATAATAGCAATTAATGCACCAATATATTTCCTATTATCAATTTTTCAATTTGGTACTATAAAGGAATATTTTGAAACAACCTTAGGACTAAACTCTTTTTTTGCTAACGCACTCGCTTCTACATCGTCATGGTTCCCGTTGCTTAGCAATATATTAGCATTTTACGCAGGCCACAAGGTATATTCATTTGGGTATTATTTATTATTCGTGATATGCTTTGCCCCGTTGTTAATGATTATAGGGTCTTTGGTTTTATTTTATATCATAAAAAAAATATTCAGAATTAATTTAGATGAGGTTAATTTTTTTCCTTTTGGCAATGAGTCCTCTGTTTCTAGATTGAATCGCCTTAATTTTTTTGCATCGATAATAATTCTAATTTTTGTTAATTTATCGTCAAGTTTTTATATTAGAGTGTTAATTGAATTAAATATATTTAATTATTACGTAAGTCTTGTTACATCAATAATACACTTTATTGTAGTACAAACCTCGTTGATTTACCTATTAATTCAAAGAATTAGAGATATTATACATCTGAATAATTTCTTGATGTATTCTGTAATTGCGTTTGTTTTATCTAGTAGATTAATTCAAACTTCAATTAATTATATATCTATAGCGTTTACTATATTTGAGTTTCTTTTCATAATAACTTTATTTTTAATTAGATCAAAGGGAAAACAAAGATGAATAACAAGATTTTAAGAACAATAAATATTGTCTCAATCCTTCTTTTGTTAATTGCTTTATTTCCAATGAAATATTGGTACTATGACATTTTGCGTTTTTGTATATTCTTTGTGTTTTTTCTTTATGTTGTATTCTTTAGAATGTCAAACCAGAACAAATTCTTGCTTGGAGCGATTGCTTTTGCGGTACTGTACAATCCGATCATAAAAATCCATTTTACAAAACATATTTGGCAAGGTATAAATGTGGCTTCTGCCATTTTTCTTGTCATGATTCTTATCAATTTTCTTCCGACGGCTAGAAACAGAATTGAAAATAAAAAAATGACTTTATTGGAGAAGAATACGAACTAAAAAATAGTGACCATTGAGTAACTCACTTTCGCGTCATTGCGAGCGTAGCGAAGCAATCCATAAAAAATCAAAATCTTAACTAATTTCATGGATTGCTTCGCTTCGCTCGCAATGACGCGAGATTTAATTAATCAACGTCTCAAAAATAAAAACTCCACTTGATTTCATTTTCTGCCTTTTAATCTTTGACAGGTCATAAAATGGCACACTCACTAACTACCGATTTATTAGAAAAAGCGACCGCAACCCTGATCAAGGGTCATGCGATTTATTGTGATCGTCTCACAAAAAATACCGATGAGCCCGAATTGGAACTTTATCGTGATTCGGTGGTGAAACGATTCGAATATACCTTTGAAACGGCACAAAAATTGATAAAAAAACAGCTGTCACATCGCCAGGGAAATCAAGGCTATAAAAATCGCAAACATTTATACAATGTGGCCATGCGCTTGAACTTGATAAAATCTGATCTCGACTGGATTAAATTTCGTGACCTGCGTGAACGTTTATTGCAAGATTACGAATTTGAATTTGCCGATCAAGCCATAGCTGAAGTTCCGGCGTTTTTGAACGCGCTTGAGGATACGATGCAACGTTTGCGCCGGATGGAACAAAAATCTCTTTGACGCGGGTGACTGAAAAAAATATATCCCGAACCCTCTAATTTTTAAAACCCCCGCGTGGGTAAAAAATTACTGTTTCATTCCTTGGCGAAATTGGTATAGATAGAGTGATTTTTGTACGCTTTAAACCCATGCCAATGTTTCACGACAGACGGAGAAAATGATGACCACCCAACCCACGGCTTCAACAAAATCAAAAGACGGAAAAGTAACCCAGGTGATTGGCGCGGTTGTCGATGTGGCATTTGAAGATGCCTTGCCGGAAATGCAAAACGCCCTCCATATCCAACATCAAGGGAAAACCTTGGTGCTTGAGGTGGCGCAGCATCTGGGGCAACATGCGGTCCGCACGATTGCGATGGATTCAACCGACGGCCTGGTGCGCGGTACCAAGGTCACGGATACGGGCGAGCCGATTCGGGTGCCGGTCGGCCCTGGGACACTTGGTCGCATCCTCAATGTGATTGGCGAGCCGATTGACGAACGCGGCCCGGTGCAATCAACCCAAACTTTGCCGATTCATCGCCAAGCCCCGTCTTATGCCGAACAATCGACCGACTCGCAAATTTTGGTCACCGGCATCAAAGTCGTGGACTTGCTGGCGCCTTATGCGCGGGGCGGCAAAATTGGTTTGTTTGGCGGGGCGGGGGTCGGCAAAACCGTGCTGATCCAGGAATTGATCAATAATGTGGCCAAGGCGCATGGCGGTTTCTCGGTCTTTGCCGGGGTGGGGGAGCGTACCCGCGAAGGCAATGATCTTTATCACGAAATGATCGATTCGGGCGTGATCAAAATCGATGGGCCGGGGTCAAAGGTCGCCCTGGTGTACGGGCAAATGAATGAACCGCCTGGCGCACGGGCGCGGGTGGGTTTGACCGGATTGACTTTGGCGGAATATTTCCGTGATGCCGAGGGCCAGGACGTGTTGTTCTTTGTCGATAATATCTTCCGTTTCACCCAGGCGGGGTCGGAAGTGTCGGCTTTGTTGGGGCGCATTCCGTCGGCGGTGGGGTATCAACCGACTTTGGCGACCGATATGGGTGGCTTGCAAGAACGGATTACCTCGACCAAATCGGGGTCGATCACTTCGGTGCAGGCGATTTACGTGCCGGCGGATGACTTGACCGACCCGGCCCCGGCGACATCCTTTGCCCATTTGGATGCGACCACGGTGTTGAACCGCCAAATTGCCGAATTGGGGATTTACCCGGCGGTCGATCCGCTCGATTCGACCAGCCGTGTGCTTGACCCGCGCATTGTCGGCCAGGAACATTACCAAACCGCCCGCGATGTTCAACGTGTGTTGCAATCTTACAAATCGCTGCAAGACATTATCGCCATTTTGGGCATTGACGAATTGTCCGAAGAAGACCGCTTGGTCGTGGCGCGTGCCCGCAAAATCCAACGTTTCTTGTCGCAACCCTTCCATGTGGCCGAGGTGTTTACCGGCTCGCCTGGTGTGTTTGTCGATCTGGCGGACACCATTAAGGGCTTCCGCGAAATCGTCGATGGGGCGCATGATAATCTGCCCGAATCCGCGTTCTACATGGTCGGTACGATTGAGGCGGCGGTCGAAAAAGGCCAGAAAATGGCAAAGGCGGCGTAATTATGGCAACCGAACCAAGTGTTTCATCCCATGCCGCGTCATTTCACCTGGAATTGGTGACGCCTGAGAAAATCGTGTTCAATCGCCGCGTCGCGGCGGTGACTTTGCCCGCGTCGGAGGGGGTGATGCAAATATTGCCCGGTCACGCGCCGGTGATCCTGGCCTTGCGGCCTGGGGTGGTGGACATCCTGGACGGGGCGGCCAAAACCCCGCCTGAGAAATTTTTTGTCGAGGGCGGTTTTGCCGAAATATCCCAGGATCGGTGCGTGTTGTTGCTTGAAAATGCGGTGACCACAAGCAGCATCGACCCGAAATCTGTGGCCGAGCGTCTCGCCGCCCTTCCCCCTGATGCCGCGCCGCTTTCGACGGAATTGCCCGCCACCGGCCACTGGCCCGCGCGGCTTGTCCTCCAGGCGATGATAGAATAGCGTCATTACCCGCCGCAAAAAAGTGGGAACGGAAAAAAAGGGAGCGTCAAAAAGGGACGGCGGAAAAAAAGGGAGCGTCATTACCCGCCGGAGTGCAAGCGGGAATCCGCTTGCACTCCGAGTCGGGTAATCCCCCAGGAGTATTATTCCTTAAAACTCCTGGGGGATTACCCGACTCGCCGCATAAATGCGGCGGCGGGTAATGACGCTCCTCTTTCTGACGCTCTTTTTAGCGGTGTAAGGAAAACTTCAATGCCCAGGGCGTATATCGCTGTTTACATAATGACGAATGCTCATAATACGGTGCTTTACATTGGCGTAACCAGCGATTTGTTCGCCAGAGTGACGCAGCACAAAGAACAACGTACTAAAAGTTTTACCAAAAAATATAACCTCAATAAACTGGTATGGTACGAACCGTACGAAGCAATCATTGACGCGATTAATCGAGAAACTTTCTTGAAAAAGCGATTGACGCGGCAGCAAAAAATCGAATTGATTGAGAAGCTAAATCCCGAATGGAAGGATTTGTACCTCACGCTTAATAATTAAATAATCAATCGAGCTGCAAACGAAGGGGAGCGAAAAAAAGGTAAAGCGGAAAAAAAGGGAGCGTCATTACCCGCCGGAGTGCAAGCGGGAATCCGCTTGCACTCCGAGTCGGGTAATCCCCCAGGAGTATTATTCATCAAAACTCCTGGGGGATTACCCGACCGTTTGCTCCGCAAACGGCGGGTAATGACGCTCCCTTTTTTCCCGCTCTTTGCGCGGCGGCGGGTAATGACGCTCCCTTTTTTTCCGCTCTTTCGCGCCGCAAACGGCGGGTAATGCCGTACACCCCCCTCCACCCCCGTGCGAAATAAACAGGTCAGAGATTCAATCCGCATAAACCATAACAACCTGTAACATTTATATTGCAACCTGAAAAAGAATTTGATAATAAAATAACACGGCAATAGCCGTGGTTAATTTTTTCCAAAGGGGAAGCTATCATGACAACAACCATTAATACCAATCCGGGCTCGTTCGTTGCCCTTCACAATCTGACATCGGTTCAACGTGCCTTGGATGCGACTCAAAAACGGGTCAGCACCGGTTATACCGTGGCGGATGCGTTTGACAATGGCGCGGTGTTTGGTGTGGCGCAATTGGTGCGCAGCGATATTGCTGGCAACACGGCGGCGACGGCGGAATTGGGGAATTTTTCGGGTGCGTTGCAAACCGCGAATGCGGGCGCGACCGCCGTTTCCAATACTTTGTCGGATATTCGTACCGTCTTGACGCACTTAAGCTCGCAAGGTCTGACGGCGACCCAATACAGCCAATATATCCAACAATACAACACCCTGGTCGATTCGGTGCGGTCGTCGGTCTATGGCTCGGCCTATAACGGCACCAATTTGCTCAGCACGACCCAATCCTTCCAGGTCTTGGCGGATGGCACTGGCAACACCATTGCGGTGAATGGTACGACGGCGGCCTTGATTGGTGTCAATGGTACGGGTGATTCGGCTTATTCCGCCCTCGCGAGCATCCAAACCTCATTGACGACTTGGAATGGTCAGGTTGGGACGAATACGATCACGGTGTCATCGGCGGCCGCATCGGTGCAGCAATTCCTGACCCCTTCCACGGCCACTTCGGGTTATGCGGGAACGTTCGACCGCATCCAAAACAGCACCTCAACCGTGCTGAACTATATTGGGGCTTTGAACCGCCAAGTCACGCAACAATTGGATTTCAACGTGTCGATTCGTGACGCCTTGTCAACCGGTTTGGGTGCCTTGGTTGATGCCGATCTGGCCCAAGAAAGCGCGAAATTGACCGCGTTGCAAGTCAAACAACAATTGGCAACCCAGGCGCTCAGCATTGCCAACCAAGGCCCGAACATTCTGACCACTCTTTTTCGTTAATCGGTCGGATGATTTACGTCGCTAAGGAAAGGGGCAGGCCGCAAGGTCTGCCCTTTTTTTTGGGTATAATGCGCCTGGGGGATTACCCGCACCGTCCGCATAAATGCGGCGGCGGGTAATGACGCTCTTTGGACTTGCGCCAACCAAACACTTCCCACTCGACGCCGCCGAAAGACGCGGTTACAATGAAAACAAGTCCCCGTAGCTCAGGTGGATAGAGCACAAGTTTCCTAAACTTGGGGCCACTGGTTCGAATCCAGTCGGGGACGCCCTTTGTAAATATACCCCGTTTCCTAAAGAATTCCGATTATGACCCCCCCTTCCTAAGGAAGGTCTGAACAAGTCCTAAAAACAAAAAAATGGCATTTGCGAGCGGGCGTTTACGCCCGCGAAGCAATCCAGTAGCATCCTGAAATTGCAAGATTTTTCTGGATTGCTTCGCGGTTGCGATGCAACCGCTCGCAAATGCGTGTCTCTTTTGGCTAAAAAGTGACTTATTCAGACCTTCCCTAAGCAGGAAGGAGGGGTCATAAAGCGGAAATCATTTGGTAACCGAGTATATCACGATGAAATAACGAATCGGGGCGGCACGTTGCCGCTCGGGGACGCCCCAAAACTCACGCTAAGGCAATGACCGAAATCATCCGCCCATAAAGGGGTTGATTAAAAATTAGCTTTGCGTTAAATTTTCTTTCAATCGCGAGTTCGTTTTGATCAACTTCAGAATAAGGGCTGAAATTGTGGCTGATTCTGAAAATTATGACGCAAGAGCTGTTGCAAATCTCATGCTTGAAGTAGCGTGGGAAAAAAAGATTGAGATTACAAACTTAAAATTGCAGAAGTTACTCTTTCTATGTCATGCGGTGTTTTTAATTCAGAAGGGTGGGAAAAATTTGATAAAAGGTAATTTTGAAGCTTGGCAGTATGGCCCAGTTCATCCAGAAGTTTACAATGCATTTAAAAACTTTGTTGCAAAACCAATAACGGAACATGCAAAAAAACACAATCCTATTACGGGTGAATTATCAGAATTTGACTTTCCAAATGATTCTGATGTAAGGTCTACAATTACAAACGTACTAAACGTTTATGGGTTAAAATCGGCTAATGAATTAATAGAGCTTACTCATAAAAAAGATGGTCCTTGGGATTACGTTAACAAGATGTCGTCAAGTCATGCAAATTTAGGATTAAGAATCGATAATTCTGTGATAAAGGAAAGATATAAGTATTTATGGTTTGGTAAAGATCAAAATACCTTAAATGGAGAAAATCCGGATGTCGAAAAACCGCACTCTTCCAGTGACTGATCTTGCAATGCTTTATCCTCTTCCCGCAGACAAGAGGGAGAGGTATATAATTAATTTTATAAACAGCAATCATTATAATATAAGTTACAATCCATTTCGCCAAGCTATACCATCGATTGTTGGAGCTAGCACATCACTTTTTGAGTTCACAAGATTAGAGTTGGAAATATTGACAAATGAATTTTTGAAGAAGCGTTTCAAGAATGAGGAAGATAGATTGGCAAATTTGAATTTGTTGAAATCTCTTTATAATCATTGGAATGAACATGATTATAAGGCTGTAGAGCGGGTATGCAACCCTATTCCAATAGGTTTAAATCAATTTGTAAAACCATGGAATGATTTTTACAGTATCGAAGATGGGAGGATTTTCTTTTATTTCATTGATCCAAGAAGAAGTTCAGGGCTAACTAATCAGGGATCAAGAAACTTTATATTTTCTATTATGTATCACAATCTTGCGGTTGGTGACTTTTCGGATGCTGATTTTAAGATTTGCAGATTTTCCGACGATTCATTTCGTAAAAAAGTTACGAGCCATCACATTGAAAGAGGTGGTATATTCTCGTTGAAAGAACTGAACTATGAGATAGATTTGATTCTAAATCTATACAAAAACCTTTTAGAAAACGGAGCTGCGGGATACAGAAGGCCAGGCAAAACCGGTACCGATGATTTATTTTCCTAAAAATCTAAAACTCACGCCAAGGCAATGACCGCAATCATCCGCCCATAAAGGGGTTGGTTCTCCCAACAGCTGCGCCGCCAGGAAAAATATTGCCCAGGCAAAGCGGCGGTGTCGTCGCCCTGGATTGAGACATGATTAACCCCGGCCGCGCTCAGGCGGGCGGCGAGATACGCGGCCAGGGCAAAATGATAATGGCCCGGCTTGCCCACCAAGGACGGAATAAAAAACCGCTCATTCAAAGGGTGGGCGGTCACAAAATGGGCTAAAAAATCCGCCCCGACTTCGTAACTGGCCTGGGCGATGCAGGGGCCAATCGCGGCGTGAATCGACTCGCGCCGCGCCCCCAGGCGGCACATGGAGTCCACCACCTGGTCGGTAATGCCGGCCAAAGCCCCGCGCCAACCGGCATGGGCGGCGGCGATCACGCGGGACTCGGCATCGGCAAATAACACCGGGGCGCAATCCGCCGTCAAAATCCCCAGCCCAATGCCGGGCATGGTGGTCACCATCGCGTCGGCTTTGGCGGCGGCGGCGGGATCGCGCCAAAGATTTTCTGGCGTGACCACCGTCACCAAGGCGGAATGATGTTGATAGGCGGTGATCAGATGCGGGGCCGCAAGCCCGAAATGGGCGGCGACGCGGCGGCGATTCTCCCGCACCAACGCGGCATCATCGCCCGAACCATAACCGCAATTCAAAGAATCATAGACCCCCGCCGACACCCCGCCCATGCGAGTAAAAAACCCGTGCTGAATGCCCGCCGGGTCGAGCCGCGACAAAACTGGCGACAAAACCGGCGACAAAATCGGCGCGGGTTTGGACACTGAATCAGAATGGGTCACGGCACAAACCCTGGCAAAACGGAAAGATTGTTCGAGGCGAGGCCCAGAACTTTGAACAAATTGCCCATTTCTGTGGGCGAGGTCAAACGCTCAATCTGGGTTTCAATCTCAAGGCGACCGATTAAATCGGCGTCGCGCAGTAATGATTTTGACCGCTCCATAATCCCCAAACGTTCGAGAAAAACGCCCTGGGTGACGGGGCCAAAAATCTTAACCCCGCAATTATTGGCGGCGCGGCACAAAGCGGCAAAATCAACATGGGCGGTGAGATCCGCCGTGCCAGGCTCCGCCAAAACCTCGTGGCGGCGATGATGCTTCACGGCCTGCAGTGTGTCGCCCGCCGCCGATTCCGCGTAACCATAATCAATCAATAATGCCGCCCCCCCTTCGATGCGAAGGCGGTTGGCGATGGCCCCGGTCACGGCACAGGCTTTGGGGGAAATCTCGGCCACGCTGCCCAGGGCGGCCTCGGCAACCAATGGGTGCAACTGGGTCGAAAGCGGCGAGGGTTTATTGGCGACGGTAAAAAACAAATCGCCATCGGGGGAGCGGGCAATTTGCCGCTCGCACCAACCCGAACCGGTACGCACCAATTGATGTACCGGCAAGGCATCCATAAATTCATTGCCAATGACGATGAGGGGGCCTTTGGGGATTTGCGAAAATTTCTCGTACCAAAGGGCGGGATGGTCGCCCATGGCGCGTTTTTGCTGATCCCGCAACGCCGGGCTGGTCTCGATAAAATGGATCGAGGCGGCGGCTAAAAATGACGGCGCCACCTTGCCGCAAGCCCGCAACGCATCCGCCATCAAGGTGCCGCGCCCTGGCCCTAATTCCACCAAATTAATTTCTTCCGGTGCGCCCATTAAGCCCCAGACATGGGCAGCCCATAATCCGATTAACTCGCCAAAAGCCTGGCAAATTTCCGGCGCGGTGATGAAATCACCCTCGCGGCCAAAGGGGGTGCGGGTGGCATAATAGCCCAAACGCGGATGCCCCAACACCAGGCGCATATATTCCGCCACCGGAATCGGGCCTGATGCCAGTTTTTGATGCAGCAATTTTTCGACCGAATGGGTGTCATCCAAAATGACGAGGTTCCTCTTTTTTGCGCGTGATGATTAACACCGCCCCCACCAGCATCAAAGGCAAGGACAAGATTTGCCCCATCGTTAATCCGGCGAGGGGATAGCCCATAAATGAATCGGGTTCCCGAAAAAATTCAGCCAAACTCCGCAACATGCCGTACCCTAAGAAAAAGCATCCGGTGATAAGGCCGGGGCGTTTGCGCCAGCCCGCCCGCTCAGCCAACCATAAAATAATGTACAAAACCACACCTTCGAGCAAGGCTTCGTAAATTTGGCTGGGGTGGCGGGGGATATCTATCCCCAAATCCCCGCCCGAACCAGGGAACAGCATCGCCCAGGGCAGGTCGCTTGGTCGCCCCCATAATTCATTATTAACAAAATTCGCCAAACGACCCAGACCGATCCCCACCGGCGCCAATACCGCGACAATATCCGCCAAAACCAAAAAGGGAAGCTGGCGGTGGCGGCAAAAACCATAAATCGCCAGGATCACCCCCACCAACCCGCCGTGAAACGACATGCCGCCTTGCCAAATTTTAAGCGCATCCAGGGGATGGGCAAAATAATAAGCCGGTTGGTAAAACATAACGTAACCAAAACGCCCCCCCAACACCACGCCCAACGTCGCCCACAACAGAAAATCATCAAACCCGGCGGGGTTAAGCTTTGCCTGGCCTGGGTGTTGCGTACATAAATGCCGACCACGCCGCCAGGCAAACAAAATGCCGCCAATATAGGCCAGGGCATACCAATGCACCGCAAAAGGGCCAATTGCGAAGGCGACCGGGTTAAAATGGGGCAGAATAATGACGGGCATTACATTCATGGGAGTGCGTACCTCAAAAACAGCCAGAGTTTAATCGCAAATCGAGAATAAGTCATCCATGGCGTAGAGACGCGCCTGTGCCTGGGCGGCGAGACGGTACCGCGTCGGGAGATTTTTTGATAGCATAAGTGATTCGCGGCCTTATAATGGTACCGAATACGGTATAAAGATCAGGCGGGGCGGAAATCGATGCGTTCCGAAGCAATAGGGGTATCATGGTCATAGACAGCAAAAGATTGGAAGATGTTGGAAAATTGGCTGAATCGGCCTTGGGCGGGGCGGCGGGGGAGGCTTTGGCGCAGGCGCAGTCCCTGGCCCAATCCTTGCGCAGCGAAGCGCAAGCGATCATGAAAGGCGGGTTCGACCGCCTGACCAACGACATGCAGTTGGCGCGGCGCGAAGAATTGGACGAGCTGTATGCCGTGGTGGTGGCGGGGCGCGAGGTGCAAAACCAAATTTTACAACGACTTGATGCGTTAGAGGCGCGGGTGCAACGGCTTGAGGCAACAAAATCCTAGGCGACTCCCCCCTCCCATGATCTTACTCTGCCTGTATCGGACAGGTGAAAAGGATAAAACCATGAAAACCACCTCGCTCGCCGAGGTCAAATTTGGGCAAAGCCCGCTCGATTTGATCGAAGAAATTGTCGAAGGCAATGATTGGCCCTATGACCGCCACAGCGATGAAGAATTGCTGGCCGGGGTGACAGGTTCCTGGTGCGATTGGCGTTTGTATTTTTGGTGGCGCAGCGAAGCCCAATGCCTCCATTTTACCTGTGGCTTTGATGCCCGCATTCCGCCCACCCGCCGCGCCGAATTGAATGAATTACTGACCCTGGTCAATGAAAAATTATGGCTGGGGCATTTTACTTTATGCCCGGATGAGGGGATGATTGCCTTTCGCCACACCATGCCCCTGCGCGGGGTGGCGATGGCCAGCCGGGAACAAATTGACGATGTGATTTTGGCGGCCTTTGCCGAATGTGAACGGTTTTATCCGGCTTTTCAATTCACCATTTGGGGCGGCAAATCCGCATCCGAGGCGTTGGATCAATCCATGTTTGAAACGGTAGGCGAGGCATGAGCAACTCTGAACCACATAAAAAAGCCGCCAATGCGCATCGGCATATTTTGGTGGGGGCGGGCAAAATGGGCGGCGGGATGCTGCGCGGCTGGCTCAAATTCCAGGAATTTCGCTTTGATGAATTTTGGGTGATTGAACCCAATCATGCCGCCCTGTCCCAGGAATTTGCCGCCGAGTCCCGGGTTAAATTCATGCCCACCCTGGCGGACGCGCTAAGCCATACAAGCGCGCCCGATGCGGATGCGGATGCTCATGCCGATACCGATGCCGTTCCTAAAATTGCGTCGCTGACATTTGCGGTCAAGCCCCAGGTTTTTGCCGAAATTTTGCCGCCTTACCAAGATTTGATTGCGCGTCACCGCCCGGTGGTGATTTCGATTGCGGCGGGTCAGACGATTGCCCGTATCGCGGGTTATTTCCCCAATGCCGCCATTGTGCGGGCGATGCCGAATTTGCCCTCATCGATTGGGCGGGGTTTGGCGGTGGCGGTCTCGAATCACCAGGTCTCGCATGATCAACGGATTATGGCGCGTTCCTTGCTGTGGGCGTGCGGCAAAGTGTTTTGGATCAAAGACGAAAAGAAAATGGATGCGGTGACGGCGGTGTCGGGTTCGGGGCCGGCCTATGTGTTTTATTTGACCGAAATTTTGGCGGCGGCGGGACGTGATTTGGGGCTGCCCGAAGATTTTGCCGATGATTTGGCCCGTCAAACCGTGATCGGCGCGGCGGCCTTGCTGGAGCAATCGAATGAGGCGGCTTCTGATCTGCGACAAAATGTCACAAGTCCAGGTGGCACCACGGCGGCGGCGTTAAAAATTCTTATGGCCGATACGGCTGAGCTGACGGAAAAAACCAGTTTTTCCGATCACTTCAAGGCGGCAGTCGCGGCGGCGGCGGCGCGCTCACGCGAATTGGCGGCGGGGGGATGACGCTCCTTTTTTAGGAATAATATTCTTCATCCTAAGGTTCTGCCCATGCGCCCCCGCAAACCGGTCGGCGGCTTAACCGCCATCAACCAATTTCTTGAAGCGGCCACGAAAAACTCCCTCCGCAGCCAAGGCTTTACGGTTTATGGCATTGTCGCCGATTGGGAAAAAATTGTCGGCTCGGTCTTGGCGCGTTATTCCGTACCCACGCGGTTGCGGCGCGACCGCGAGGGCAGCTTTGCCAGTTTGGAGATTCACATCGCCGCCGGCATTGGCTTGGAATTTCAACATTACCAACCGCAAGTGATTGAACGCATCAATCAATATTATGGCTATCGCGCCGTCACCCGCATTCACTTGCGCCAGGGCTATGTGCCGCCCGCCGCGCCGCCCGCGCCCGCGCCACTGGTCAAAGCCCTGCTGCCGCCGCATTTGGCCCAGGCGATTGACCAGGTGACTCATGTCCAATTGCGCCAGGCCTTGCGTGATTTGGGGGCGGCCATTTATGTTAAACCTCCCTAATCCGGCCAACCCTAATCCGGTTCAAATTGCAACAAATCAAGGGTAGAAATGGCGCGGCGCACCAGGCGGGCTTTGCTGTCTTCGACCATAATTTCGGCGGGCAAATGGCGGCTATTGTAACTGTTCGACATGGAAGCACCATAGGCCCCGGTATCGGCAATCATCACCAAATCGCCCGGGGTCAAAGGCGGCAAGTGGCGATGCTCGGCAAAAATATCGGCGCTCTCGCACACTGGCCCCACGACATCGACCCGCTGCGGCGGGGCGTGACGGGTCACCACCGGCACAATGTCGTGATAAGAATCATACAAAGCAGGCCGCATCAAATCATTCATCGCCGCGTCTAAAATCACAAAATTGCGGCTGCTATTGGCTTTGGTGGCAATGACCCGCGTGAGCAAAATCCCGGCTTTGGCGACGAGAAACCGCCCCGGTTCGAAAATCAGGCGACAGCCCAAATCTCCCACATTTTCATTCACCAGGGCGGCATAGGCCGCCAGGTCAATCAGTTTCTCGCCGCGATAGGACACGCCAATGCCACCGCCCAAATCCAGGCGGGTGAGGCGATGACCGCTTTGGCGCAGCGACAACACCAATTGGCGCAGCGCGGCAAAGGCCAGAGCGAGCGGTTTTAATTCGGTCAATTGCGAGCCAATATGCACCGACAGCCCATCCAATTGCAGCGACGGCAATTGACGGGCGTGGGCGAAAATTTCCGCGACCTGTGCTTGTTCAATGCCGAATTTATTATGTTTGTTGCCGGTTGATATTTTGGCATGGGTTCCCCCATCAATATCAGGATTGACGCGAATGGCGGCGCGGGCGGTGACATTTTTGGCGGCGGCCAGGGCGGCGATGCGCTGCAATTCTTCGACCGATTCGACGCTAAATTGCAAAATGCCGTGATCGAGCGCGGCGGCAATTTCGTCATCGCGTTTGCCGACCCCCGCAAAGACAATTTTTTCGGCGGTGATCCCCGCTTTGAGGGCGCGTTGCAATTCCCCGCTCGACACAATATCGGCCCCGGCCCCCAGGGCGGCAAATAACCGCAACACGGCGAGGTTGGGATTGGCTTTGACCGCAAAACAAATCAGCGGCGCGTGGGCGGGCGACAGCGACGCGGTCACCTGGCGGTGAAAATTTTGCCAGGCCTGGCGCATCAGGGCGGCGGAGTACACATAACTGGGCGTGCCAAATTGCGCGGCCAGGTCGGTCATGGCGACGCCCTCACAAAAAAACTGACCGTTTTGCGCGTAGAATCCAGGCGGCGGGGCGGCGGGGTTGGTGGACATTTTTTCTCCTTTTAGGAAAGTCTGATTCCATATGAATTCCGCTTTATGACCCCCCCCTTCCTAAGGAAGGTCTGATTAAGTCGAAACTTTATTTACCCCCCCTTCTTTAGAAGGGGGGGATAGAAAAGCTT